>JAFDIX010000029.1 GCA_019307805.1 Deltaproteobacteria bacterium
GTTATAAAGCAATTCGTTTCTCTTATCTATAGACCTTGCGCCTTAAGCCTTGCACCTTGAGCCTTTTACTTTTGTACGCCGCCCTTCGACTTGGCTCAGGGCCTACGGCAGATGAATGTTTTTCATCACCCAGCTTTGAGAATTTATTTTATTTAGGTTGATTCAGCAGGTTGATCAAAAATGTCCGGATGTTAGGCGCTCGAATTCCTGAGGAGTGAGGCGTGCATGTAAGTACGCCGCAGCGACGAAGGGCACGAGCAACAACACAGACGGATGTTTTTCATCAACCAGCGTTGAGAGGCTGTTGGAAAATTGCCAGATGCAAGGCATCCGAACTCCTGAGGAGTGAGGAGCACATGCAAGTGCTGCGCAGCGACGAAGGAGGAGGATAACGCTGCAGATGGTGGTTTTCCGACAGCATCTCAGGGGATGTAGATGGGTCTTCCTAGTGCACTCCTCGCCGCCTCTGCCAAAAACTCGCTCAGGGTGGGATGGGGGAAAGCCGTTTGGGCCAGTTCCTCCAGGGTCGCCTCCAACTGGATAGCCAGAACCGCCTGACCGATCATCTCAGATGCTCCCTCACCGATGATGTGAACACCCAGGAGTTCACCATCGTGCCCTGCATCCTTGGCCTCCTTGCTGGTAAGACCCACACAGGCGACCTGGGGTTGGGTGAAAAGAACCCTCGGAATGGCTTTGGGGTTGAAGCTTCTGTACTGACCCATGGCGTTCTCTGCTGCGATAATGCCCCCTGAAGAGGCCCCATGGGAGTAGTGTCTTTCTTCCGGCGCTGAAAGGTCTCCAATGGCATAGACACCCTTCACGCTGGTCTCCATACGTTCATTGACCATGAGATACTCTTTGCCGGCATCAAGTCCCACGGTTTCCAATCCAAGGCCTTCCAGGAAAGCACCCCTTTTGAGGACAACCACCCGATCCACCACCACTTTCTCGACCTTGTCCTTTACCTTGAGCGCAGCATGGAGACCGTCTTTCTTCTTTGTAAGTTCTGTGATACCCGTCCTTGGTAAGACCGTGATCCCCTGGTCTTTAATGGCCTTTGTCAGCCGGGTCCGAATTGTTTTGTTCTCATTGACAATGAGCCCCTTGGCATCGGTGGCCAGGGCAACTTCCGCACCGAACCGTTTGAGAAACTGGCCGATCTCCACGAGCCACGGGCTCGTACCATAGAGAAGGAACCGCTTGGGGAGTTTCTTTGCCTCCAGGAGGTCGTCACTGGTGATGACCCCGGCCAGGTCCGCACCGGGAAAATCAGGCTTTATCCATGCGGAGCCCGTGGCCAGAATAAGATTTTTATAGGAGAGGGTGTCACCGTTGACCTCGACTTTGCCCTTGCCTGTCAACTTTCCTTTTCCTTGAACTATCGTGACCTTGTTTTTCCCGAGAAGGCCCTTGACCCCTTCCCGCATAAAGGAAATGAGTTCGGTCTGCCGCTTGAGCAGCGTTGCATAATCCTGTGAGACCCCCTTAACATCAAGGCCCATCTCCTTTCCGAGCCCAAGGCCCCCCAGAATAGCGGCTGCCGCACTCATGTGGCAAAAGGGGATACACCCCCTGTTCATGCAGAGCCCCCCCAGATCACGCTCCTCTATAATGGCCGCACGCCCCCCGAGCTGTGCCGCCCTGATTGCGGCTGGCACCCCGCCGGCACCACCGCCGAGTACAACAACATCAAAGACGTCATCCTTCATGGGTCTTGCTCCTTCACATCTCTCTATAGGTCAGGAAGGTGAACAACGGGTGCTCCAGCTTCCGTTTGAGGTTTTGCAAAAAGTCCGCTGCCACGGCACCGTCGATGATCCTGTGGTCCACTCCCAGACCCAGGGTCGCCACCTTTTTCTCCCGCACTTCCCCTTCCACCAGTGAAATCTCATCCCGGGTCTTGCCCACGGACAAAATCCCGCATTGGGGCGGGTTGATGATTGCCGTGAAGTGATTGATATCAAATTGTGCCAGACTGGATATGGTGAATGTGCCCCTTTCAAGCTCCTCCATGGTCAGCTTTCCATCCAGGGCCCTCTGCACCAGATCCTTTCGCTGACGGGCGATCTCCTCAAGCCCCACCCTGTCAGCGTGGGCGATGGCCGGCACAATGAGACCATCCGGCAGGGCCACGGCCAGGCAGACATTGACATCAGGCAGGATATGGACCTCTTCGCCCTTAATCGTAGCATTGAGCATGGGAAAATCTACAATGTTCAGTGCCACCGCCTTGATGAGGAAATCATTGATCGAGGGCCGGATGCCGTATCGCTCCTCAAAATCAGGCAGGATATCCTTTCTGAGCTTGAGCAGGGGATCCATGCACACGTCGGTGAAAAAGTAGATGTGCGGTGCGCCGAAAAAGCTCTCTGACAGGCGGCGGGCAATGACCCGGCGCATGGAGGTCATGGGGATGACTCTTCCGATACCGGGACCGGCAGCCGGACCCGTCATGGCCCGATCCACATCGGCCCGCATAATCCGGCCCTGCACACCGGTGCCTTCCACACCCTCAAGGGCAACACCCTCTGCCTCGGCCACTTTCCGGGCCAGGGGTGTCGCCTTGACCGATAGGTCGGCTCCCGCCCGGGCCCCTTCCACGTCCCGCAGCAGGATAGTACCATCAGGGCCACTGCCTGCAATGGCCTCAAGAGACAATCCCTCCTCACGTGCAAGCCGCCTGGCAGCGGGAACGGCCCTCACAGGTCCTTCCCCCTTCACGGGGGGCGGCTGGGTTGGTGTTTGAGGCGCAGGCTCGGCCCTGGGTGCACTCTCTGCTTCTGCAGCCTCAACAGCCGGTGTAGAAGCCCCGTATTCATCGCCCAGTGCTTCTCCCACCTCCGCGATCACCCCCACCACTGTCGTGATAGGGACCTCGATACCCACCCCGACGATGATCCTGGCAAGTATGCCCGTGGCGGGCGCCTCCACCTCCGTGGTGATTTTATCGGCCTCCACCTCAAAAATGGGTTCGCCCTTAGTGACCGTATCCCCTTCCTTTTTGAGCCACTTAACAATGATTCCCTTTTCAACAGTGAGCCCCATTGCGGGCATCACAACTTCGGTTGCCATGTTCTTCCCCTTATATATCAATATTTATAATATCTTAGCGAAGCTCCGCCTCAAACCGATGAGTGGAGAAGTATTTACCTCCGTCGCTTAGGCGAAGCGATGCTGGTTGCTTGATGCTCGATACTGGATAAAACAAAAAAACCGTTCCTTATGACATCCAGCATCCAGAGACCAGCATCCGGCATCTCGTCCTAAGTGTCTGGAATTATATATTTTTAGAAAACTTGACATAAAATTTAACATCTTGGACTATGAAGACACCTAGTTTCGTTCAATAAAAATAAAAATGCGCCTTACACCGTTGGCCGTGCGCCCTATGCATATGCCATGACCTTCTGCACGGCTTCCTTGATATTCCCCTCGTCGGGAGTATAAAACTTCTCAAGCGTCGGCCCATAGGGAACCGGGGTCATGGGGGCCGCCACCCGAACGATGGGGGCCTGCAGATATTCCACAGCCTCTTCGCTTACAATGGCCGCTATTTCGCTCCCAAAGCCATTGGTTTTGTTCCCCTCGTCCACCGTAATGAGCTTCCCGGTCTTCTTCACTGATTCAATGATGGTTTCCTTGTCCAGGGGGCAGAGGGTCCGCGGGTCGATGACCTCGATCCCAATACCTTCTTTTGAAAGTTCCTCTGCCACGGTGAGGGACTTGTGCACCATCCTGAAGGTGGCGACAATGGTCACGTCATTCCCTTCTCTTTTTACATCCGCCTCGCCAAAGGGAATGGTGTAGAATTTCTTGGGTACCGTCCCCTTCATGTTGTAGAGCATCTTGTCTTCAAAAAACATCACCGGATTGTTATCCGCGATGGCTGTGTTGAGAAGACCCTTGGCATCATAGGGCGTTGAGGGGACGGCAATCTTCAATCCCGGGATGTGCATGAAGAGCGCGTGCAGGACCTGGGAGTGCTGGGCTGCTGCTCCGCGCCCGCCGCCGCAGGCACTGCGGATGACCATGGGTAAGGCCACCTGCCCGCCATACATATACCGCATCTTGGCCGCCTGGTTGGCCACCTGATCCAGGCACACGGGCAGAAAGTCGACATTCATGATTTCCACCACGGGCCGCATGCCGTTGATGGACGCCCCGATGCCGCCCCCCACGATGGCCGTTTCCGAGATGGGGGTATCCATGACCCTGGCTTCTCCAAAGTCCCGGTACAAATCCTTAGTGACCCCAAAAATACCGCCAAACACACCCACGTCCTCCCCCATGATAAAGACCCGCTCATCCTTTTCAAGGTTGTATCTGAGGGCCTCGTTGAGGGCGTCCCTGTATAATATTTCTCGCATTTTCTTTACCCCTTTTCCTAATTTGCAAACAAATCTTCCAGAGTTTCTTCACCGTCGGGGAATGGGGATGCCTCTGCAAATGCCATGGCATCGTCGATCTCCCCCCTGATTTCCTCTTCCAGGGCCTCAAATTCCTTTTTCGTTGCCAGCTTCTGTTTGAGGATCGTGTTCTTAAAGCGTTTTATGGGACATTTGGCCGCCCACTGTGCCATTTCCTTTTTCGTCCGGTACTTTTCACCCTGATTGGGGTCCCCTTCAAAGTGGCCCCTTTGTCGGTAGGTTTTGCATTCCACCAGGGTCGGGCCTTTGCCCTTGCGCGCCGCATCCACGGCCTTCTTTACAGTCTCATAGACCTCCAGCACATCGTTTCCATCCACGATGACAGAAGGCATGGCATATCCCGCTGCCCGATCTGCGATGTGCTTCACTCTGGTATGCCGCTTCATGGAAACAGAAATTCCGTAGAGATTGTTCTCACAGACAAAGACCACGGGGAGGCGGTGCAGGGAGGCAAAATTGGAGGCCTCATGGAAAGCCCCTGTGTTGGTCGAGGCATCTCCGAAGAAACAAATCACAGCCTGGCCGCTTTTTCTCTGCTTTGCAGCCAGGGCTGCCCCCACTGCGATAGGTCCGCCGCTCCCCACGATGCCCATGGCACCCAGCATTCCCACTTCCATGTCGGCGATGTGCATGGAGCCGCCCTTGCCCTTGCAGTAACCCGTCTTCTTCCCGAAGAGCTCCGCCATCATGGGTTTGAACTTGGCACCCTTGGCAATACAATGGCCATGACCGCGGTGGGTGCTTGTGATCATGTCTTCATCATTGAGATTTGCGCATGCACCCACCGCCACCGCTTCTTCACCGATGTAGAGGTGGGCCAGGCCCGGCACAGTCGCCTTCGCATACTGATTCACAATCTCTTCTTCAAAAAGCCGGATCTCCAGCATCTTTCGAAGAAGATCAAGAGCAAATTTCTTTGTCAGTTTCATGCAATTTCCTCCTCGTCTTAATGATCCGGGATTCCGACCTCTTAATCCCAGGCTTGTTTTTGTTCTACCAATTCTAAAATGATGCCGTCCGGATCCCGGAAATAACACCACTTCCACTCTATCTTGCCTTCTTCCAAAAAACTCTGAATGGGCCCATGAAACTCCACACCCGCCTCTTCCAGCTTCTTCCGGGTGCCTTCAATGTCATCCACTTTAAAGCAGAGGTGCGCGGAGCCGGCAATGGACGGGTTCATGTGATAGGGCTGGTTCGCAGGATCCTTGTATTCTATAAATTCGACCCGCGTCCCGCCGATATTCACAACGGCCAGTTCCAGATCCGCATGTTCCTGATTCAGGCCCCATTTGGTACCGAACAGCGCCGTGCCCAGGGTGTCATATTTGTTCCTGGCCCTGGATTGGAGTTTTACCCCCAGAACCTTGGTATAGAAGTCCAGGGTTCTGTCGATATCCTGAACAGAAAAACTGAAATGATGAACGCCTGTAATCATGTCGTCCCCCTTTCCGCCTCAGTAAATAACCATGCACCAAAGTAGAAAAAACACCATTGCCGCCAAATTTGTGCCGCCCGGTCACTCACTCAGGCGAGTTCTTATATGGAGCAAATTAGAACCTTAATTTCCTATCACATATCATTTCCATGAGGCAAGTTTTTTGCTCATGAATAGGATTCCACCACCTTCTCTGATGAATCCCCTTCTCAGTGCAGACCCGTTCTGCAAAGAGGCATCCTATCTTTTTTACCAGTTCCTTTGACACAAAGTATCTTTTACCCATATAATTCCGCGCAGTATAAACGGCTCGTTGATCTATTCAGCCCATTTGTATAATTTCCTTGCTTTTTTATCTCGCGAAGCCCTTTTTTCTCACTGCCCTTTGGCAGGAGGTCATTTGTGCCGATTGATGAAACCCTTTATGCGTCGCCCGAACCGGACCATGTCAGGCGCAACCGAAGACAACGGAACCTCTTGCGGAGTACTGTTCCTATTGCATTCGTAGTCCTTATCCTCACCGCTGTCCTCTCCATCGCATATTTCAGTTACCGTTCCAACAAAAAAGCAGTGCTCATGCTGTCCAATGATGTCCTCGACAGTCTGAATCGCCGGGTCTGCGAAGAAGTGGAGTCCTATATGTCGCCGGCGGCTCACATGGTGGAAATCGTAGGGAATGTGATAAAGGACGATAATTTTCTGTTTGAGCGGTTGCATGAAATTGATTCCCTGACCAGGGGTATCATCCGAACCTACCCTCAGCTTGCCAGTTTCCCTGTAGCAGATACCCGGGGCAATTTTCTCATGCCCAAAAAAATGCCCGACGGCACGATACACACCAAGCTCATTGAATGGCAGGATGGACAGCCCCTTGTCAGCTGGATGCGGAGGAACGCCGCAGGAATAGCAACGGGGACTGAAAAGAGTGTGGATGCGTCCTATGATCCACGTAATCGAACCTGGTACAAGGGTGCGGTAGAAAAAAGAGGCCTCTTCTGGACAGACGTCTATATCTTCTATTCTGACAAAAAGCCGGGAATCACTGCCTCCTACCCTATCCGGGATTCCGGGGGGCGTATACTGGGTGCACTTGGATTGGATTTTGCCTTGGACAATCTTTCCCATTTCCTAAAAACCCTGCGCATAGGGAAAACGGGCCTTGCGCTCATCTTAAATGAACAAGGGCAGGTCATTGCATTTCCCAATCCTTCCCGAATGATGACGAAAGAACAGGGGAAGCTGCGGCCCCGGTCCATTAAGGAACTGGGGGATCCCACCCTGTTGAGGGCCTTTAATCATTACCGCATCTCCGGCCATGGGCATTATACTTTCGACATGTCAGGCATCCGGTACATCAGTATGATGTCGCCGCTCCCAAAGACTATGGGGAAGGACTGGTCCGTCCTCATGGTTGTACCGGAAGATGACTTCGTGGGATTTGTCGCGAGCAACAACCGGAATACGTTGCTCCTCTCCCTCGTGATCGTCGCCATATCGGCGGTCCTGGCCATCCTTTTTGCCCTCCAGTCCTTCCGTGCTGATAAAACTGCCCAGATGGTATCAAAGTGGCGGCAACAACTGGAAACACAGAGTACGGCTTTCTCCCAACTCACGGGTAAACCGGCAATATTCGATCCTCATCAGCCTGAAGGGATGGGGCAGATCACCGAAATTACAGCAGAGGTATTTAATGTCGAACGGGTCGGGGTATGGCGTCTGGAAAATGAAAACAAAATGCTCGTGTCTGAAGATATCTACCGCAGGGAAAACAGCGGCCATACCCAGGGCCTGGAACTGAAACGCGAACAATACCCCGGCTTCCTGGAAGCAGTGCAATCCGGGGTTTTTTTGATTATTACCCATGCTGCAGAGGACCCCAGGACGGCTGAGCTCAAAGAGACATACTTGAAGACCCTGGGAACAGTAGCCATGCTCATCGCCCCACTCTTTCTGGGAGAAAAGGTATGCGGAGTGCTCACATTTGAAAAGGTGGACGCCCGGACCTGGTCCCCGGAGGAGATGAATTTTGCCGAGGCTGTTGCCGGAATTATCTCCACACGCCTCTCTTTCGGGGAACGTGATGGGGCGCCAAAACACTTTGAAAAGAAAGCAAATCGAGGCCATGCACAGGACAGGGAGCAGGAGCCGTCAGCAGGCGAAGTCCCCTTAACGGGCACAGTAAAAGACGATTCGGATATTGCATTGGAGCGGGGAGAGGCGCCTGACGTCCCATTGGACCAGAAGCCTTCAGTTGGAGACCTGCAACCCTTCGCAGAGGAGAACGGGGCTGGTACAGGGACAAAGGAAATGACGGTGCTCTATGCCGAGCTTCGCATACACAAAGCCATTGCAGAGGGAAAACCCTTTACAGATGCCATCGCTTTTATCGAAAAACTGACACTCTCGATTGGCTCCCTGGCTGGAAGGCATGGCATATCAGTGCAAAGGATGACAGGAGATACCTACATCTGCATGTCAGGTGCAGCCACAGGGAAAGAAAACCATGCCCACGTTATTGCTGAAATGGCCATGGGCATGCAGCGCAGGTGTGCCCAGTTGTTTGATGAAGAATCCTTGCCCATGTGGGCGCGATTCGGCATCAGCACCGGCCAGGTAATTCTGCAAAGAGACCATAACGGTGAACTCCTCAACTTCTGGGGAGAGACGGTCAACAGTGCCTCCATAATGGCAGCCTATGGTATACGGGGTGAGATACAGGTAGCAGAATCTTCCTACGCCCTCTTGAAGGCGGATTTTCTCCTGCAGGATCGAGGGAGTTTCTTTGTCGAGGGCCAGGGGGAGATCACTACCTATCTCCTGTCAGGTAAGCTGTGAAATGATGGCTGATAGAAAACTGACATCCATGCTCTTCATCATGGGCAGACCTCCTGCTTTTATCGGCGCCGGAGTGATCGCCGCGCTGAATCACCTCAGGTATCTGCTCAGCGTGTCCTTTGCTGTGGTCTGGCAGACACTCAGGCCACTCAACTGGCGCCGAAGTGTGCGCAGGGAATTTATTCGACAGTGTTATTTTACCGGCACCCGCGCCCTGGGTTTCGTTATCATCCTTGCGTTTCTGGTTGGGATAGGCATGGTGTTTGAAGTCCTTTTCTGGCTGGACGTCGCCGGCCAAAGTGAGTATGTGGGGCGTCTGATCGTCCTCCTGCTGGTGCGCGAGATCGCACCGATTCTGGTTGCACTGGTGGTGATCGGGCGCAGCGGGTCAGCCATTGTTGGAGAACTGGGGAACATGAAAATCTCCGGGCATGTGCGCATGCTGGACGCAATGGGGATTGATCCATTTATTTTCCTGCTGCTGCCGCGCGTCACGGCCATTGTCATCTGCATGTTTTGTCTCACGGTTATCTTTCTCACCGTGGCCCTGGGAAGCGGTTTCATGCTTGCGCTCTTTGTGGGCTTTACCACCATGAATATATTCGAAATGCTCAATGTGGTGCTTGAGGCCATGGTCCCTGTGGAGTATATCAGCATGGCCATGAAGTTATTCTTTTCCAGCCTGTTGATCGGTGTCATCTGTTGCACGAACGGCCTGGGCATTCATGGAGACACTACCGAAGTGCCTCGCATGTTGCCCAATACATTTGCCCAATGCGTCGTTGCCCTGTTTTTCATTTCCTTGTGTATCTCCATTGTCTTGTGATCGGAGTCTGGGTAAACCATGCCTTCTCAGTTAAAACAGCTCGGTTCCGTCGTCAAAATGACAAACACCACGATCCTGGATGAAGGCACCGGACATATTGCGCTTACCGGTCTGAATATGAATCTGCAATTCAGCGATCTTGCTCTCATATATATGGGCCACAGGGAAACGGCCCTCGCCATTGGCGATGCCTGCGAGGGTTTAACACGACCTACCGTCGGGAAAATCACCTTCCTGGGGTATGACTGGTCCGAAACGGCCCCGGACCAGGCAAATGCCCTTCGAGGGATGGTCGGAAGGGTCTTTAGAAGGGCCAACTGGGTGGATTACATGTCTGTTCTTGACAGCATGCTCCTGCCACAACTCCACCACACAAAGAGACCCATGGAAGAATTAACAAAAGAGGCCCGGGAACTCTCTCAAATGTTTGGGCTACCCGGAATTCCCACCCGGCGGCCCGGTGACATGCTGCAGGCCGACCTCCAGAGGGCGGCCTGTGTTCGTGCCTTTATGGGGCAGCCCAGATTGGTCATCCTGGAGGAACCGACCCGCAGGATGGGTGAGGGATTTCTCACCAGCCTGACAAAAGCGATTGACAGTGCTCGTGCTATGGGAACTGCCATCCTCTGGTTGACCCAGAGTGATTCTATCTGGCGCAAGCCCTATGTTGAATGCACCTACCGATTCCGCGCTGTGGGATCGGGATTAGTTGAGGCAGCGGCATGAAATACAATGCAAAACAACCGGCATTTCGATATGTGAACGAAACGGTCGGCACCTTCATACTCCTGTGCCTTATCCTGGCAGGAGTTGCCCTCTTTCAATCGAGCCGCGTCCAGGACTGGTTCAAGCCGGACGTGACGATCAAGGTTCTCCTTCCCAGGGAGGGACTTTTTGGTCTGGGAACAGGTGCCGAGGTGGAGATTCTTGGAACAAACGCGGGCAAGGTAAAGAGAATCGTAATTGAACCGACACAGCGCATGCACGCTGAGGTGGAAATCCATGAAGATTTTGCTCGATTTGTGCGAGTGGACTCAAAGGCCATTATCAAAAAACGGTACACTGTGGCCGGAGATGTCTTTCTGGAAATTACCCGTGGAAAAGGGGCACCCATTGACTGGAAACTCGCCGTGATCGAAGCCACGGCGGACAAGGCACCCACGGAAACCCTTCAAACAGTCCTTGAGGACCTGCGAAGTCAGATTTTGCCGACTATTCATGATGTAAGGGACGGAATACAGTCCTGGAAAAAACTTGCTGATTCCTTGCACAGCTCCCAGGGGGACCTGGCGCGATTCATTAGAAACCTCAACGCCCTTTCGGATAAGTTAAACAGTGGCGAGGGTGCAGTGGGCAGGCTGTTGACCAATGACACCCTTGTCACTGAAACAGAAGGATTGATAAGAAGTCTTCGCATCAGCCTGAAAAGGATAGACCCTATTCTTGAAGAAATACAAAAGACCACCCAAGGCCTTACACGGTTGACGGAAAATCTTGGGTCCGAAACAGAGGAACTGCCTGCCCTGACAAACCAGGCCAGGGAAACCCTGGGAAAGTTGTCTGAACTCATCTCAGACCTGCGGAAAGCCTCAAAGGATCTGCCCCGAATCACCAAAGGAATTGGTGAGACCACTGAAAATATGCCGACCCTGATTCTTCAGGCCCAGGAGACATTACGGGAACTGGAAAAACTCGTAGAGAAGCTTCAGTCAAGCTGGCTGGTGGGATCGTCAACTGGTGGGCAGAAGGAGCCTGACCGAATTTCACCCACGGAGGCTGGAAGATGAACCTGCTAAAATCGAAAAAATCCGGTCTCTGTTATTCCCTGGTGCTCATCGCATGTGCCTGTATCATCTCCTTTTTGTGGGGTTGCCAGACCTCAGGCGTCCGGAAGGACGGGGGCCCCACAGATGAACGCTTTGAGCAACTCAACAATGCAGCGCGAACCGCCTTTAATCAGGGCAATATCCCACAGGCCGAGATGCTCTATGAAAAAGTTCGCAACCGCGCTTATATGAGAGATGATTTCCCGGCCATCGTGGATGCCAAGTACAATCTCACCATATGCCGTATGAGACTCGGGCGTTATGCAGATGCCCTCGAGACGATTCAAAGCGCAAAGCGTGATGCAGGGGCTACGTCCGGTGAACGTTCGGCGGAGTTGGGGATTCTCGAGGCCCAGGTCCTTTATCGCATGAAGAGAATGAATGCCGCATGGCAAATAAGCGAGCAATTGATGAAAGGCGAGGCGGCCCTCTCCCCTGAAATATCAGCCATGGCCCATGCCCTGCGCGGACGGATAGCCTGCGGCAGATCAGACCTTCAAGCCGCCAGGGCCGAGCTTTCGGCCATGGGAGATGTCTCCGGTGATTTTCTGCTGGGCGAACGTGCTGAATTGTCAGGCTGCATTGCCCTGCTGGAGAAGAACTGGCAGACAGCGATTAATGCCTTTGAGGAGGAAATATCATTCCGCCGCAGGACCAGACACTATGAAGAGATGGTGGAAGCATTGGCCCATGCAGGCATGGCCTACCAAGAGGCAGGGGATCTGAACCGGGCAGCCAACCGTTTTTTCAGAGCAGGTCGAAGCGCCCAGATTCAAAACATGCCCGGGTTGGCCTTCAGGTGGCTCACCCGGGCCCATGAACTGGCATCCCGGGCCGGAGACAAGGCAACAGCCCAGAAGGCCCGTGAGCGCCTTTCTCAAATCCCCACCCACCCATCCAAGTAAATAATCCGGGCCCAGAGGACCCGGCTTTGATCTAAGCCCAGAGGGCATGACTCACAGAATACCTACACTCCAACAAATATACCTTGATTATAACCATATAAAGTCATATTATAACTTAATGCAATACGAGGTCAAAATCAAAAAGAAAGCCCTCCGTGGGCTGAAAAAACTGCCTATAAATGTGAAAAAGTTGCTATTTTTATTGATTGAAGAACTCAAAGCAGATGGCCCGATACAAAAAAGTTGGCACAATTTTTCCCCCTTGGGCAACGACAAATACCACTGCCATTTAAATTATCGCTATGTGGCATGCTGGACTTACCGGCAAGGGGAAATCGAAATTGAGGTGTATTATGTTGGCTCTCGTGAAAAAGCCCCGTATTGAGATATCCCTCCAAGGTGAGCATGTTGATGAGCTCATCGAGTGGATTAGTAGAAAATTCGAAGTGAGTATTCTCACATCCGATAACTCTGAGAGTGTTGCTATTGAGGAGACTGATTTTTGGAAAGAAATGCAGTCAAACAGAGTTGGCAACCTTCTTTCAGC
>JAFDIX010000338.1 GCA_019307805.1 Deltaproteobacteria bacterium
TAGGGTACACCTTCGGCGTTTCAATTTTATCAAAAAAAATGGAGCGAAGCGACATCCACATTCGATGTTCGATGTTGAGCGTTCGATGTTCGACGTTCATCTTTTTTCTGTTTGTCATTTGGGATTTGTCATTTGAAATTTCAATGTAGCGATGAACTTTCAACAAAGCAAATCCCCTCTGGGCTAGGAATTTTTACTCCGTTCGGCATTTGGGGGGCGTCAGCGTTTTCCCTTGACCTTCAATAGCCTTTAACATATGTTTCCGGAGCAGGGAACCGTTATTCACACGGGCATTTCGATCCACCAGGATGAAATGTCCTTTTCTTTATAAGAGAATCATGAATCAAACACCCGACCCAGAGAATCCCAATACCCATCAGCTCTTCTATCAGGATAAACAGATCATCCTCATCGGAACAGCCCATGTTTCCCGGAAAAGCGCTGAGGAGGTGTCCCGTGTTATTGAGGAAGAAAGACCGGACACGGTCTCTGTCGAACTCTGCCAGTCCAGATACCAATCCCTCACGCAAAAGAAACGTTGGGAGGAAACGGACCTTATAAAAGCCATAAAGGAAAAAAAGGCCTTTTTGCTTCTCTCTAACCTGATGCTCTCCTATTTCCAGAAGAGAATCGGAAAAAAGCTCGGTATTCGACCCGGGGAGGAGATGGTGAAGGCCATTGAGGGGGCCGAGGCTATTGGCGCCCACATTCACCTGGCTGACAGGGATATCCGCACTACCCTCTCACGGGTCTGGAGACTTATGGGCCTTTGGACCAAAGTTAAACTATCGGCCCAGTTGGTGACATCGGCCGGCGAACTGGACTCCCTCAGCGAAGAAGACATCGAGAAGATAAAGAGGGCGGATGTCCTCGAGACCCTTCTCTCCGAGATCGGGGAAGCCCTTCCGGAGATGAGAACCGTTCTCATTGACGAACGGGACCAATACCTGGCCCACAGGATCAGGACCGCGCCGGGACAAAAGATCGTCGCCGTTGTGGGGGCAGGGCACGTTCCAGGTATTCACAAGAACTGGGACCAGGAAGTGGATATGGAGGCCCTGGAGCAAATGCCCCCGAAGGGCAAGATGGTCAGGATAATCAAATGGGCGATACCCTGCATCATCGTGTCTCTCATCGCCCTCGGGTTTTTCAAGGCCGGTGCTTCGGCAGGGACCGACATGATCAAATGGTGGGTTCTTGCAAACGCCGTTCTGGCGGGATTGGGTGCCTCTGTTGCCCTGGCCCATCCCCTGACCATCCTCACGGCGGTGGTCGCCTCTCCTATCACCTCCCTCAACCCCATGATCGCAGCAGGTTGGGTGGCGGGGCTGGTGGAACTTCTCATCGGGAAGCCGAAGGTGAAAGACTTTGAGGCTCTGCCCGATGATATCTCGACATTGAAGGGATTCTGGAGGAATAAAATCACACGGATCCTGATGGTCGTGGTCTTTACCAATATCGGCAGTTCCCTCGGTGCCTTTGTCGCGATCCCCCTCATGCTGAAGGTGTTGGCATAGCCCGGATTAAGCTCAAGGGTATTGCACACAGTCCTCTTTATTTTCTCCAGTATTCCGGGATGAGGAGGGCAATCACCGTATAGACTTCCAACCGCCCGGCCAGCATGCAAAAGATGAGGACCCACTTCCCCAACAGGGGAATCTCCTGGTAGTTATTCATAGGGCCCACAATCCCCAGTCCGGGACCGATATTGAAGATACATGCGGCCACAGAGGTGAAGGCAGAGATAATGTCCAGACCGAGGGAGGCCATGATCATGGCTGAAATAACAAAGAGGGCGAGATAGAGAACGAAAAATCCCCAGACACTGCTTAATATCTCTTGAGGTACCGCTTTCCCTCCCAGCTTCACGGTGGTGACGGCATGGGGGTGAATAATCCATTTCTATGGACAAATACGGGGACATGGTGATAAATTACGGCGCGGATTGTGGCCTTGATACATGGTAGAGTACACCGCCCTCCATTGAAAGGGAGCGGTTTTTGCCTTGTTCGGTGAAAGCACCTTCAAGAGGCACACGGAATGATTCAGGAAGTCGATAACCATTTCAACAGGGAAGAATTGGAAGGGCATATCGCTCGGTTCCCGGATACCCGTATTCTGGTTATCGGCGATGTGATTATGGACGAGTTCATCTGGGGGGATGTTTCCAGGATATCCCCGGAGGCCCCCGTGCCCGTGGTGGATGTCAGGCAGGAGACCAAGATGCTCGGGGGGGCCGCCAACGTCATCAACAATCTGTGTGCTCTCGGGGCAAAGCCCGTTCTGTGCGGAGTAATAGGGGATGATCCAACAGGCCACGAAGTTATTCGATTTCTGGAAAACCTGGGACTGACCCCGGAAGGACTTGTGGTTGAATCCGAAAGGCCCACAAGCATCAAGACCAGGATCGTGGCGCACGGTCAGCAAGTGGTTCGGTTTGACAGGGAAATTCGAAGTGAAATCAGTCCAGAATGCGTTGCACGGCTTCTTGACGCAATCAGGAATAATTTGGGGACCCTGGATGCCATCATCATTGCAGATTACGGCAAGGGCGTTATTTCCGAACAGATGATGAAGGGGTTGGTCGCTCTGACCGGGGACACAAATACCATGATCGCAGTGGATCCCAAAACGGAGAATTATGCATACTACCGGGGGATTGATGTCCTGACCCCCAACCATCACGAGGCAGGGGCCTTTTGCCACATGGAGATCGTTGACGAGGGTACCCTGGTTCAGGCCGGGAATCAGATACTTCGTGATCTTCAATGCGGGGCCGTACTCATCACCCAGGGAAAGGACGGAATGACCCTGTTTGAAAAGGGCGGTGAGATCAGCCACATCCCTACAGTCGCAAGAGAGGTATACGACGTGACAGGGGCGGGAGACACGGTCATCGCCGCCCTGGTTCTCGGAATGGCATCCGGGTTGGACCTGAGGCATGCAGCGATCATCTCCAATTTCGCCGCAGGTATCGTGGTCGGTGAATTGGGGACTTCAACCGTGAGGGCGGAAGAGCTCAAAAAGGTAGTGAACGGTCATTTGCTTGGGAGTAGGCAATGAACATTTGTGTCGTTGGAACGGGTTATGTAGGGCTCGTGACAGGTGCCTGTTTTTCTGAATTTGGCAACTATGTGACCTGCGTGGATAAGGATGAGGAAAAGATCAATTCCCTCCAGAACAATATCATGCCTATCTACGAGCCCGGCCTGGAGGAGATGGTGCGGCGGAATCAATCCGCTGGAATGCTCCATTTCACCACAGACGTGGCAGAGGCTGTGGAAAAGAGCCTGGCCATTTTCATCGCAGTGGGGACGCCTCCTGATGGAACCGGATCAGCCAATCTCGCCTATGTCTACCAAGTGGCGGAGACCGTTGGAAAACTCATGACCGGGTATAAGGTGATTATCACCAAGAGCACGGTTCCCGTGGGCACTGGGAAGGAAATCAGGGAGATCGTTCAAAAGAACCAGGAGGAGGACATTCCCTTTGATGTGGTTTCCAATCCTGAGTTTCTCAGGGAAGGTTCAGCCATTGGGGACTTTATGAGGCCTGACCGGGTCATTTTCGGAACGGACAGTGAGCAGGCTACGGCCATAGTGAAAGATCTGTATTCTCCCCTGTTTCTCATAGAGACGCCTATCATCCATACCAACGTGGAGACTGCGGAGATGATCAAGTACGCCTCAAACGCATTTCTGGCCACAAAGATCTCCTTCATTAATGAGATGGCCAACATCTGCGAACTTGTGGGTGCGGATATCCACCTTGTTGCAAAGGGTATGGGCCTTGATGGAAGGATCAGTAAAAAGTTCCTCCACCCCGGGCCAGGGTTTGGCGGCTCCTGTTTTCCAAAGGACACAAAGGCAATTGCCAGATTGGCAGAGTCCCATGGTTATCGTTTCAGAATAGTGGAATCCGTCATTGAGGTGAATGTGCTGCAAAGCCAGCGCATGGTGGATAAGATCGAAAATGCACTCGGGGATCTGAAGGGAAAGCGGTTGGCCGTACTGGGGCTGACCTTCAAGCCCAATACCGATGATATCCGGGAATCCCCGGCCGTCAATATCATTCAGATCCTCCTGGACCGGGGGGCGAATGTGGCGGCATATGATCCCGCCGGCATGGAGACTGCAAGGACCATACTCCCGGATGTCCTCTATGCAGAAAAGATGTATGAGGTTGCTGAGGGCGCGGATGCCCTTGTCATTCTTACGGAGTGGAATCAATTCAGGAACCTGGATTGGGAAAGGATTAAAACACTTCTTCGAATGCCTGTTGTGTTTGATCTGAGAAATATCTACGAACCGGTCAAGATGAGGGAAAGGGGATTCGATTACCACTGTGTTGGGCGATAACCCTTTCAATCGAGGATAGGAAACCCTAACGTTGCAAAAGTCGAGGATGCCCCAGATCTAAGGCGCCAAGGGTGAAGCTGTAGTACTTTACTGCGAACCCTTGGTAACGAAGGAGATGGGGTATCCTCGGCTTTCCTTCATTAGCTTCATGATGCCACTTTCGGTGAATTCCAAAATGCAAGTTGAAAAGGTGGAAAAGGTCTATCATTATTGGGTTTAAACCCATTCTGCCATTTTATTTATGCAACTAAAGGGGAAACCTTGCCCCAGTGCCCGGTTTTCGGGCAAAAGGCTATCTCGATGAGCACGCCAAGGGAAGCGGATCATGTAAAGTTGATTGTCAGCCTTTTCTCCCGGGAGAACTCACTGATTGATGAGGTGATTTCTCAACTGGAG
>JAFDIX010000339.1 GCA_019307805.1 Deltaproteobacteria bacterium
CTGGTTGTCGATGATGAGAAGGACTTTGTGGAGATGCTGTCCTTGAGGTTGGAAGAGGTTGGAGAAAAGGTTACGCCTGCCCATAGTGGCAGAGAGTGCCTCGAAATACTGGGGACCAAGGACTTTGATGTGGTCATTCTGGATATCAAAATGCCGGGAATGGACGGGATCGAAACTCTGCGCGAGATAAAGAAGCGATTCCCGCTCGTGGAAGTCATTATGCTGACGGGTCATGGGACCACTGACACCGCCGTAGAAGGTATGAAGTTGGGGGCCTTTGAATATCTCCTAAAGCCCGCTGATTTTGAAGATCTGGCCGCCAAGCTGGAGGGGGCCAGAAAGAGAAAGGATGAGCAAGAGGAAGCCCGACTTCTTGTAAGGAAAAGCGGTGGTATTTAAAGAATAAAGCACCCGTATTCAACAAAATGTGGTTCAAGGTTCTTGATTCAGTAGTCTGACATGAAAACTTCTCTCTACACAAGCCTTCAAAGAAAGATCATATTTATTGTCTTACTGGTTTCCCTTGCCCCGCTGATCTTGCTGGGCGGAACCATTTATTACCGATTCGTCTGGATGTATAAGGATAAAATAGAAGAACAGATAAGATATCGTGCCAGGGCTCAGGCCGAGGCCGTGGATGTATTTCTGAAAGAACGCATCGTCCTTCTCAGCACAGTTGCCCTTACCAGTAGTTTCAGTGACCTGACTGGTGAAAAGGAGCTCTCCCACGTATTTTCGGTCATGAATTCAAAGGGGGGGGGCTTTGTTGACCTGGGTGTCATTAATAATAATGGCCAGCAAGAGGCCTATGTGGGTCCCTATGATCTTTTGGGGCTAAATTACTATCAGCAGCCGTGGTTTGGCGAGGTGATAAGCAAGGGAGTATATATAAGTGACGTATATTTCGGCTACCGGCAGATACCCCACTTCATCATTGCCGTCCTAAGACAGGAAAACCAATATAGCTGGATCATGAGGGCAACCATCGATCCGGATATCTTTGGTGAAATCGTGAGGTCCGCCCAGGTGGGAAAAACCGGTGATGCTTTCATCGTTAACAGAGCAGGGGTCTATCAGACACAGCCCCGCTTTGACGGCAAAATACTATCTAAATCCCGTTTGAATACCACCCTGTTCGGGGGGGAAAGTACGATTATTGAAGCGGAGGATTCTGAGGGTGATGAGATCCTCTATGCCGGTCACTGGTTAAAGACCCCCAAATGGCTTCTGGTCATCAGCCAAGAGGTAGCCGAGGAAATGAGGATGCTATTGGTGACCCGAAATATAGAAATTGCAATCATTGTCTTTGGCGTTTTGGCCATTATACTGACGACCGTTCTTACTACCCGCCTCTTTGTCACCCGATTAAGGGAGGCGGATGCCGAGATGAACGAAATGAATGCTCAACTGATGCAGTCGGACAAGTTGGCGGCCTTGGGCAAGATGGGTGCAAGCGTAGCCCACGAAATAAACAACCCCCTGGTGGTTATTATGCAAAAGATCGGGTGGATGGAAGACCTACTGGAAGAAGAGGACCTACAAAAGAGCAAGAATTTGGAGGAATTCAAGGTCACCATCACGAAAATCGACCATCATCTGGAAAGAATCCGAAAGGTTGTCCACAATATGCTGGGATATGCCCGCAAAATGGAACCGCGCCTGGAAGATGTTGACATCAACGAGACCCTGAATCAAACCATAGACCTGCTGGAAAATTATGCCCGCATTAATAACATCGACATCCAGACGGATTTGTCTTCCGACCTCCCCATCATTGCCGGCAACCAGGCTCAACTCCAACAGGTATTCTTGAATCTCATATCCAATGCAGTCGACGCCATTAGCAAAGACGGATTAGTCGAGATAGCAAGCAGGAGAACCGATTTCTACATAGTTGTTACCATCTCTGACGATGGAGCGGGGATTCCCAAAGACCAGCAGAGTAAAATCTTTGAACCCTTTTTCACCACAAAAGAGGCAGGGAAGGGAACGGGACTCGGTCTTTGGGTCAGTCATAATATCATTGAAAAAATGGGGGGAATCATTACCCTTAAGAGTGAGAAGGAGGAGGGGTCCACCTTTACCGTGCAGATTCCCGTTGTTCTCCCCGAGAAGAAATAGTCGGCAGACCTCTGACAACAACCAACACAGATCGTTTATCAAGGAGGCGTCATGGATCTTTTCAGTGTTTTGGTGGTGGATGACGAGGAAGATTTTGTCGAGACCCTGGTCAATCGTTTAAAGAAGAGGACAATAGATGCGGTAGGCGTCACAAGTGGCGAGGAAGCCCTGGAGTTGATGGGAAAAAGAGAATTTGATGTGGTCGTCCTGGACATCAAGATGCCTGGTGGCATGGATGGTATTGAAACTCTCAGGGAGATGAAAAAAGTCCAACCTCTTGCGGAGGTTGTCCTGCTTACCGGGCATGCGTCCGTGGAGACCAGCATCGACGGAATGAAGCTTGGCGCCTTCGACTACGTTTTGAAACCTATAAAGCTGGATGAACTTTTCCCAAAATTGGCCCAGGCCTTTGAGAAGAAAGACGCTCACGATCGGAAGATCCGAAGTGCCAAGGTCAAGCAGTCGCTCCGGTATTGGTAGCCTTGACTTCCAGCATCTTTCCGGGCTTGTCCTTTTTGGGCCGTGGCCTTTTCCTGCACCATGCAATGTCGGCGTTCAGGAATTCGGATCCCGGTCCATGGGGCCAGGTGGGGAGCCGGACCGCAATCCCAACGACCGAAGAATAGCTACCTTCGGAGACCGGTCTCCTCTATTCCCGCCCTTTACAATCTGTAAAAACTACCGACATCTCCTTATGCGGCTCATTGCCTTTCTTTCCTTGGTGTTCCCATGTTTTGCTAAATATATCAGACGGTAACCCCAATCATCAGTGTTTCCTTTACCTGGCACGCTCTTTGCTGTTTTAAAAGACAACCAAAAGGATTCAGGCAGAAATTCGGCCACGAGGTATGACGTATGGCAAAGGGCGTAGGGTTTAAGGCGACATCTGCTGAACCGTCGGTCATGATGGCAGGCGCCGATCTGCCCGACGGTTTTGCATGGCCATGGCGGTCGGTGGACAACCGGAACATATCCATTTTCAATGATGAACAATAAGGAGGGATAATCATGCTGGTAAAAAACTGGATGAGCAAAACGGTGGTTACCGTGGACGTCAACGGTTCCATGAACGACGCGATGAGACTGTTGAAAGAGAACCATATTGCCATGCTGCCCGTGATGAAAAAGGGCGAGTTGATAGGCGTCGTGACCGACCGGGATCTGAAGCACGCATCCGCTTCCGATGCCACCACCCTTGAGGTGCATGAACTTCTTTATCTGATCTCAAAGATCAAGATTAAAGACATCATGCCCGAAAATCTCGTCACAGTCCCCCATACCTATACTATGGAGGAAGCGGCGGAGATCCTGTTGAAAAACAAGATCTCAGGAATGCCGGTGGTGGACGAGAAAAAGGAACTGGTGGGCGTCATCACCAAGGACGACATCTTCAGGGTGCTCATCTCCCTGACAGGGATCGGGAAGACAGGCATTCAGTTTGCCATGCAGGTGGAGGACCGGCCCGGGTCCATCAAAGATGTGACGGACATTATCCGGGCCCACGGCGGCCGTATGTTGAGTATCCTCAGCGCCTACGATGGCGTCCCTGAGGGGCACCGCAAGGTATACATCCGGTGCTACGCCATCGACAGGTCCAAACTGGATACGCTGAAGGATCAGCTGGGGAAGGAATCGACCCTGCTTTACATGGTGGATCACAGGGAGAACCGCCGGGAGATTTATTCGTAATACCTGGATTTTGCAGGCGCCGAGTTTGCTGATCCTTGAAATCCGGCGTTCTCACATATAACTGATTCGAATATATAAAAGGGGGGCTAGCCATGCAAAACTTCCAAATACTCCTGGCTTACGATGACCCGCACATGCTTGAAGTTATCGGTTGGACACTCAAAGACAAAGGATGCGGACTTATGACCGTACAAAGCGCCGAAGAGGCGATCAAGGCCATAGAAAACCATGGCTTTGACGCTGTATTGATTGACCTGGCAATGAATGCAGCCGCAGGTTTTTCTGTCTTGGAGAGAACCAAAGCGGTCAGCCCTGAAACCATGGTTATTCTCTTGGTGTGTGAAGAGGCAGATGATGTCCAAGACGAGCTGCTGTATGAGGCGGATGAATTTGTCCTTAAACCTTGCGGGATGGGAAAGCTATGGAAACGCGTTTCAGGGTGTCTTGAGAGGGTACAATTGAAACGCCGCCTGGCCCTGGCTGAGGCAAAGATCAGAAAGTTGAGTTCCGTAGACCAAAACTAGACACGTTTAGTGCAGAATTCTAACGCAAAAGAGGAAAGCATTGTTCCCGGTTGTAATCCCAATAAATTTTAAATAGAATTCAGATGTTATGTCTTGATGGGAATAGGCCAAAAGAGGTTTTTGTATATTTTTGGACTGGTTAGTCGGGGTTTTTCGATTATCGTTGTCTGGTGAAGGTATGGATTATGAAGTCATCATTGTTGGCGCTGGTCCGGCTGGTATTTTTGCAGCACTGACTCTCGCAGACTTTGGCATGAAGGGAATTTTGTTGCTGGAGCAGGGAAAGGATCTCGGCAAGCGGAACCGAAAAAATCCCGAAGACAGACTTTGTGGGTGGGGAGGCGCAGGCGCATTTAGCGATGGAAAGCTTACACTT
>JAFDIX010000030.1 GCA_019307805.1 Deltaproteobacteria bacterium
CCCTCTGTTTCCGGATCCACACTCGAGGTGGCCTCATCCAGGATGAGCACCCTGGGACTGTGGGCCAGTGCCCGGGCAAAGGAGATAAGTTGCCTTTCCCCTGCTGAAAGGTTTGCCCCCCCTTCCCCGATCTCCTGGTCCAGGCCATGTTCGAGCCTGGCAATCAACCCACTGCTGTTGGACTCTCTGATAGCCCTTTCGATCATTTCAGGCCGGATGTCCTCCCGGCCCAGAGTAATATTGTCCCGCAGGTTGCCCGAAAAAATGAATACATCCTGCATGACCAGTCCAAGGTGCTTGCGCAGGTCCCCTTTGGACCATTGATCGATATCTATGCCATCCACGAGGATTCTGCCCTTTCCGACCTCATAAAATCTCTCGAGAAGGTTCACCACTGTCGTTTTGCCGCCCCCTGTGGCGCCCACAACAGCCACCATTTCACCGGGTTTCAATTCAAAGTCCACACCCTGCAGCACAGGCTGGTTTTGTTGATAACCAAATGAAACCCCCCTGAATTCCACGTGTCCTTTCTCCTCCCGAGGTCTTACCGGGCGATCAGGATCGGGGATCTCCTCACGGTGGTCCATGAACTCTATGATGCGCTCCGCAGAGGCCATGGCGGACTGCATAATGTTGTACTTCTCGGAGATATCCCTGATGGGCCGAAAAAACATCTGGATGTAACTGACAAAGGCCACCAGGGCGCCCAGAGTCATCTGTTCTCCAATCACTTTTCCGCCCCCGTGCCAGATGAGCAGTGCAACGGCAAAGGCTGAGAACAACTCCATGAGAGGCATGAACACCGCGAACACGCGAATCTGCCTTATTCCGGCCAGATAGTTTTCACGGTTGATGCCTGCAAAGCGCCCCATCTGGAATTCTTCCCGCGTAAAGAGCTGAATGATCCGCATCCCGCCGATGCGCTCCTGAAGGAATGCATTGATTTTGGCAACTTTTTGCCGCAATTCCCGGAATGCCTCCCGGGCCATATAACTAAAAAGGAGGGTCAGGCCGAAGATAACAGGGATCAGGGTGAAACATACCAGGGCCAGCCGCCAGTTGAGATACAAAATGACAGCGAGGATTCCCGTGAGAATAAATATGTCCTTGAAGACCGTAATGATCACTGACTTGAACATTTCGTTCAGGTTTTCTACATCATTGGTCACCCTGGTCACCAGTCGACCCACAGGGTTTCTGTCAAAAAAACGAACTGCCTGGGCCTGCATTCGCTGAAACAGCTCAAGACGGATGTCATGCATGATTTTCTGGCCAACCATTTCCAGGAGATAGTACTGGGCATAGCCCAGCCCGAAAGAGACCAGGAGAAATGCGAGAATCAACAGGGCCACAAACCCGACCCCCTCCACATCCTTGGCCCGGATCTTGAGAATATCTTCTCGAGATAAAGCGTGGAGACTCTCAAGGGGTATGACGACAGAGCCATCCGCCAATCGTGACATATCTCCGGCCACCCCACCGTCCAACACATTCCCCTCCGCCCAAAACCTGTAAAACCGTTGGTTGGAAATAATTCCCGTTTCTCGAAGTGTGTGAAAAACGGCGGGGTCTATCTTTTTGACATTGACATGGGAAATGAAACCATAGGAGCCATGGCCCCCCCTTTTCAGGAGGTGGCCATACTTTGCATAAAAATCCGAATCCGAACCCTTCCCAATGGCTTCGACCCGCACCCTGTACCATGAGGACATGATGTATCGATCTATGGCGATTTTGGTCAAGTAGGGCAAGGCCAGCTCCAGCAGGGTGGCCATGATGGTGAGGGAAAGGGCGATGGCAATGGGGTTCCTGTAGGGTATGGCATAGTGTGCCAGCCTTTTGAGGAGCCTGAAGTTGTACGGCTTTCCCAGGTCACCCTCTTCTATGTATCCGTATTCCCCATACATGATCTAGTGTTCCATTTCCAGTTCCTGGGCCAGAACCTGTCTCTCGTAGAGTTTGGTATATTCTTTTCTTTGCTCCAGGAGTTTGTCATGGGTCCCCATCTCCACCAATTTCCCTTGATCCAGAACGGCGATCAAATTCGCTCTCCTGATGGTTGACACCCTGTGGGAGACGATGAGGGTAGTCTTCCCTCTTCTCATTTCCAGGATCTGGTTCAAGATGCCTTCCTCTGTCCGCGTATCGACCATGGAGAAGGCATCGTCCAGAATCAATATGGGTGGATCGGAGATGAGGGCGCGCGCTATGGTCAATCGCTGGCGCTGTCCCCCTGACAGAGTAATCCCCCTCTCACCAAGAATCGTGTGCATTCCATTTTCCAAGGCCTGTACCTCATCCTGAATGTGCGCCACTGACAATGCCTTCTCAAATTCCCCGGGGGAGATCCCCTCTCTTCCGAAAATGACATTATTTCGAACAGTGTCGGAAAATATTACAGCCTCCTGGGTCACAAAGCCGATTGCCTCCCTGAGTCTTTTGACGGGCATCAATCGCACATCCACACCATCGATAAGGACCCTGCCTTCGGTAGGATCAAAAAGCCGTGGGACCATTTGCAAGAGGGTGCTTTTCCCTGATCCCACACGTCCCACAAGGGATATCGTCTGCCCTTTCTCTATGGTCAGGTCCAGGCCACTGAGGGCGAGCCCCCTCTGTCCCGGATATTCAAAGCCGACCCCCTCCAAGCGTATCTCACCGCGGATTGGAGCAACCACCTGGGGGTGTCGAGGCTCATTGATTTCAGGGACTTCCTCCAGCACACGATTGATGCGGCGCATGGAAGCGGAGCCTCTCTGGATCAGGTTGGTGACCCACCCAATGGCCATAAGGGGCCAGGTGAGCAGGTTGAGGTAGCTGATAAAGGCCACAAAATCTCCAGTTGTGATTTGTCCAAGGATGGTCTGACGGCCTCCCAGCCAGATGACAATGGCCAGCCCAAGATTGGTGAAGATGGCCATCATGGGGAAAAAAAGCCCTATGGTCTTTGCAAGTCGCAGATTCCCTCGAATATATGCCTTGCCTTCTTGCACCATTTTCTCATATTCCCAATTTTCCCGGCTGTAAGCCTTGACAACCCGAATTCCGGCAAAGGCCTCCCGCGCCCTTTCAGTCAAATTGGAAAATATTTTTTGAACATCTTCATATTGGGTGGACATGCGACGGGTTAGAATACGTGTCATGTAAATGATAATAGGGGCGGGAATGATGGAAATGAGGGCGAGTCGAAAATCGATCACCATCATGAAACCAACCGCCGTCAACCCAAGCACCAGACCATCCGTCAATGCCACCAGTCCCATCCCCGTGGCCATGCGGACAGCGTTTATATCATTAACGGCCCGGGCCATGATGTCGCCCGTCTTGGTCCTGTGATAGAATGATGGGGAGAGTTTTTGAATATGGTTGTAAAGGCGATTACGCAATTTCTCTTCGACCATCCTGGAATGGCCGAAGAGAAGACGTCGATACACATAGCGGAGCGCTGCCATGACCAGGGAAATGGCAATAATCACCAACCCGTATTTGAGCAAAATATGGGAGGTGGCTGTTTGAAACGTGAGGGTATCAATGGTCCTCTTGATAACAAGGGGGATGAGCAGTTGAAGGAAATCCACGATCAGGAGACAAAACAAACCCACCAGAAGAGGCTTTTTGTTCTCTATGAAATATTTCTTCAAGGGCATGTAGCTCTTGAAGGTTTCATACAGCAAGGATTTCCGGGCTTTCATAGGAGAATTGATACTGAAAGGCGGTTCTCAGTGTCAACCAAATAACTTTTTGATTTTGACACTCGAAGGTCTTTTATCTATACTTTTCAAAGAAAATGGTAATTCCCGTCGAATGAAAAAATCAAAAGAACAAGCACTGACACGGCATCTTCTTCTTATCCTGTCTCTCCTTCTGTTCCTCTCGTGTACCTCCCCGAAAAAACAGGAACCCCGGCCCAATGAAACACCCCATTGGCTCAAGCAGGATCAAAGGCCGAAAACCGTGGTCATTCTCCCTTTTGAGAATAAAACCGAAGAAAAGGGTCTCGATGAACTGGTAAGAAGAACTTTTTACAGCCATTTCAGTACGAAAAACTATCAAGACGTCGAACTGGCCAATGTGGATTCAGCCCTCAGGATCCTTCAGGAGAAGTCTTCCCGATCATGGAAGGATCTTCCGCCCTCAAGCCTGGGGAACCTCTTCCACGCAGACTTTCTTATCTATGGCAAGGTATTGAAGTATGGCGCGGTATTCGCCGGAATATACTCCCAGATTGTCCTGGAAGTGGAAGTGGAAATGGTGAGTTCTCGAAACAATGAGGGTGTCTGGAATAAAACGCTCATCGAACGCTCCCATGAGGGAGGCGTGCCTCTTGACCTCATTGGTATTCCTCTGGTAGCCGCTCGCTCCGGGTATCACCTGAGAGATGCGAACACCATTAGACTGATTGACCATACCTGCAGAAAGCTGGTCCAAGAAATACCGGACCCCAATGGGCCGACCCCGTCCCCGTTTCTATTTGACGTCCAGGTGGCATCATTCCTGGAAAAGGACCGGGCCCTCAACGCCCTCAAAGGGCTTGAAATGAATGGCCGTCACCCAAGGATAGAAACCGTAACCCTGGGAGACCGTCAGTGGCACCGGGTCCTTCTTGGCCCCTTCAGCGAGATTTCTGTGGCCAGGGAAATGAGTGATGCCATTGCAGGTGAAACCTCTTTTCATCCGATTCTCGTGCACCACTATGGGAAAAAAGGGGACAATAGTAAGGAAAAATAAATGCAATGCTCTTTCTCTGTGCGCTCTGCGTGCTCAGCGAGAGATTTTCCGAGGAGGAACCCATGAAGAGCTATCGCAAAGAACTATGGTTTCATGTGCCGAACAGGCGGGAATTCATTAATATCACCCCCCAGGTGGAAGAGTGCATCAGGGAGAGCGGCATCAGTGAAGGGCTGGCGCTTGTAAATGCCATGCACATTACGGCATCGGTTTTTATCAATGATGATGAATCCGGCCTTCACCATGACTATGAAGTGTGGCTGGAGAAACTGGCCCCCCATGAACCGGTTTCCCAGTACCGGCATAATGTGGGGGAAGATAATGCCGACGCCCACATGAAAAGACAGATCATGGGTCGGGAGGCGGTTGTCGCCGTCACAAATGGAAAACTGGATTTCGGCACATGGGAACAGATCTTTTACGGGGAATTCGACGGACGACGAAAAAAGCGGGTGCTCGTAAAGATCATTGGGGATTAGGGCTGCAACCGCCGTTACACATCCCATTATTTTGCCCCTGCCATCAGGGTAATTGCATCCATGGCAGAAGAGGGGACCGTTCATGGCAAGGGAACCATCTGAAAAGAAATGGGAAAAAGAAGCCTTTGACAAAGGGCCATCCGACAAGGCTCTGGGGAAGATCGAAGACTATTACCAAAGGCTCTTTGAGCAATCCAATGATGCGATCATCGTACACGAGACGGGCCGGATTGTTGATGCCAACCAAAGGGCCTGTCAGATGCTCGGCTATACCAAGGAACAGCTCATTTCAATGGAAATCCGTGACCTTCATCCTGAAGAGGGCCGCAGGGAATCCAGGAAAAGGCTCAAAGCTTCCCTGAAGAAAGAATCCACAAGTTTCGAGACCCAGTTTATGACGGCCGATGGCGGCAGGGTAGAGGTAGAAATCAGTTCGAGAATGATCGATAAAGACTCCAAACTGGTCCACGGGATCATTCGGGATATCACCCGCCGAAAAAAGGCGGAGGAGGCCCTGCGCGAAAGCGAAGAGAGATATGGGAGCATCCTGGAGAGCATGAGCGATGTCTATTACCGTACAGACCTGGAGGGGAACCTGCTCATGACGAATCCTGCGGGATTGAATTTGTTGGGGTATGATCGTATGGAGGATGTAATGGGACGAAACATCGCCCGTGATTTCTACAAAAATCCCGAGCAGAGAAAATCCGTGATGACAAAACTCATGAAGCAAGGCAAAATCAGGAATGCCGAAGTCACCCTGAGGAAAAAAGACGGGGCCGCGGTTGTTGTAGAAACCAACTCCCACCTGGTTTATGACAAGAACGGCAGGCCTGTGGCCATTGAGGGAACGGTGAGGGATCGCACGGAACGCAAGATGGCAGAGGAGGCGTTGCAAAAGGCCCATGAAATGCTGGAACTGAGGGTCGAGGACCGGACCGCCGCCCTCATAGAAGCAAATACCGCACTCAAGGTTCTCCTCAAGAAGAGGGATGAAGACAGGGAGGAACTGCAAGAAAAGGTCTTTGTAAACATCAGACAGCTCATCCAGCCCTACATTGAAAAACTCAGAGGAAAAATCGCCGATGAGCGACAAAGGAACATCCTGGATATCCTTGACTCGAATCTAAAGGATATTGTTTCGCCGTTCTCCACCACCCTCTCCTCAAAGTATCTCTGTCTCACCCCCACAGAAATTCAGGTCGCAAATCTCGTGAAGCATGGTAAGAGTGCCAAAGAAACCGCCGACCTGCTCAATATTTCCCGCCGGACCATTGAAGTCCACAGGGCGAACATCAGGAAAAAGCTGGGGATCAGAGGGCAAAAAGCCAATCTTCGAACCCACCTCCTCTCCCTTCAATAATACGTATATAGACTACGTATTAAATAGGTAATTGTTTCAGGTTGACATTTTGCCCCTTTTGCTTGATTCTGTATATTTGAATGGCAGATACCGTGTACTTGGGACTTTCCTTTCCGGGAAAATTTCGGCAACACCAAAAACAAGGATGCACGGGGCGTGAAACCGAGTCCACCAATACTCAATCCCCTCTGGCCTCTTGTCAAAGCGGCATCAGTGGCTGCCATGTGGATGATTCTCACCAGTGTATCAGGTGGCCTTCTGCTTGGTGGAACCGTGCCGCAGCTTGAACCATCGATTCAGATACTTTCGATTATTTTTCCAGGCCTTTTTTTCTGTTTTTTTATTCATCAGGTTTTTACCACCGCTCCTTTAGCAGGGAGGTCCCGGGACGGATTGCCGGGCCTCTGGGAGGAATGAGACCCCCAGGTCCCCCATGCGAGGATGGATTATTCATGATTAAAATACATGTCTTAAATGGACCGGAAAAAGGGCAGTCCTTTGAGGTTGAGGGCGATACGATCCATGTGGGACGTTCTTCTGCTAACGACCTGAAATTAACAGACAATTCCATCTCCCGAAAGCATCTCTGTATACGCGTGGACGGGGACAAGTACTATGTCAAAGACTTGAAAAGCACCAACGGCACCGTTGTCCAGGGCCTCAAGATCACCCCGGAAACCGAGGTGGAAGTAGCCCAAGGGGTCCCCATCGCCATTGGCAACATCTTTTTCTCAATCGACAAGCCCTATGAGGGAGATGTCGATACCATTGAGGGTGACATGGACCTTTCCAAAAGCCTTGAGGAGGGAGCTCCCGTGGGAGCCCACGACAGGCCCATGACCCCTGCCAGGAATATGGAGTTTGTCTTCAAGGTCTGCGAAGCCCTCATGCAGTCTGAAAATATCAACAAAACCCTGGAGATGATTTTGAATTATATTTTTCAGCTCCTGGAAAGGGTGGACAGGGGTGTTATTATCCTGGTGGACATTGAAACGGGAAAGATCGCGGATATCATCTGCAGCTACGAAAAGAACCGTGACGAGACGGTTATGATGTACAGCCGGAGCATTGTGGATCGTGTCCTTGAAAGCAAAAAGCCGATTTTCATGTCTGACACCCTGAGCGAAGACAAGGCAGAAAGATCCGAGAGCATGGAGATGATGAAGATACGGTCTGTCATGTGTGTCCCCCTCATCAGCAGGGCCCAGATCCGCGGCGTGATCTATGTGGATTCCGTGAACCAGCCCTTTGGTTTTCGAAAGGAAGACCTCAAACTCCTGACCGCCCTGAGCAGTCCCGCTGCCATTGCCGTTGAAAACGCGCTGCTCCACTCAACCCTCGAATTAATGAAGGGGGAGTAAAATCTATGGCATTTCCGAATCTTTTTTCGCCCATTTCCATCAACACGCTGGAGGTCAAAAATCGTATCGTAATGACTGCCATGCATCTGGGATATACCCCTGATGGAGAGGTCACCGACCGTCTCGTGGGATTCTACACCGCCCGGGCCAGAGGAGGCGCCGGGCTCATAATCATCGGTGGCTGTACCATTGACGCATTGGCCGGAATGTCCAATATGGTTGCCATTTACGAGGACCGCTTCCTTCCCGGGCTCAAGCGCCTTGCCCGGGAGGTGAAGGCACATGGCGCCGGCGTTGCCCTGCAGCTTTACCAGGCCGGGCGCTACACCCATTCTTCCATGATCGGAGGGGAAAAACCCATTTCTGCCTCAGCGGTCAGGTCCAGGCTTACCGGGGAGACCCCCAGGGCCCTGGAGCCGGAGGAAATCTCAGGGGTGCAGATGAAATATGCAGAAGCCGCCGGCCGTGCCCAAAGGGCGGGGTTTGATGCCGTGGAGATCCTGGGGAGCGCAGGCTACCTTATCAGTCAGTTCCTGTCCCCCCTTACCAATGTCCGGGAGGACAGATACGGGGGTTCGCTTGAAAACCGGATGCGATTCGGCCTGGAAGTGGTGGAGAGGGTGAGAGAGGTCGTGGGATCGGACTATCCCATCATCATGCGGCTGGCAGGCAATGATTTTATGGAAGGGGGGAACACCAATATTGAGGCCGGTATCTTCGCATCCGAACTGGAAAAGGCGGGGGTGGATCTCTTCAATGTGACCGGTGGGTGGCATGAAACGCGCATTCCCCAGTTAACCATGTCCGTGCCCCGTGGGGCCTATATCTATCTGGCCCGGGGTATCAAGGCGGCAGTCACCGTACCCGTTTTGGGGAGCAACAGGATCAATGACCCAGCCATGGCCGAGGAACTCCTTGAAAACGGCGAAGTGGATATGGTCACCATGGCCAGGGCCCTCCTGGCCGACCCGGATATGCCCAACAAGGCCGAATCCGGGAAGTCTGACTGTATCTATCATTGCATCGCCTGTAACCAGGGATGTTTTGACAGCATTTTCCGCCTCCAGCCGGTTACCTGCCTGGTCAACCCACAGGCTGGGATGGAAGGAGAAATCCCTGTCAGGCCTGCGGACCCCGTGAAGAGGGTGATGGTCATCGGCGGTGGTCCTGCCGGAATGAAGGCAGCCTGCACAGCGGCTGAAAGAGGTCATCAGGTCACCCTTGTTGAAAGGGAGGATCAGCTGGGAGGACAACTCCTGCTGAACAGGAATATCCCGGGCAGAGAAGAAATGGTGACGGCCGGCGATGATCTGGTCAATAATCTCAATGCTCATGGTGTTGAAATCATGCTCAGCAGGGAAGCAGATGTCCCATGGGTCAAAGAAGTAGCGCCCGAGGCGGTGATTCTGGCCACGGGTGCCAGGCCCCTCCTGCCGGACATCGAAGGCGTTGACAAGCAAAAGGCGGCGATGGCCTGGGACATCCTCTCGGGCAAGGCCGTGGCCGGGAAAAGAGTGGTGATCATCGGCGGAAATGCCGTAGGGCTGGAAACGGCTCTCTATCTGGCAAACCAGGGGACTGTTTCCCCTGAGATTCTCCACTTTCTCGTGGCCAACAGGGCGGAGTCATGGGAGACCCTGGAGGCATTGATCAGCCAGGGGAACCGGGACGTCACTGTGGTGGAAATGGCCAAAAAGGCAGGCCAGGATATCGGAATGTCTACCCGCTGGACGGTCATGGCTGAACTGCGACGCCTTGGTGTCAAAATCCTCACCGGGGCCAAGGCTCTGGCAGTAACGGAAAAAGGGCTGGACATTACTAGGGCCGGGAACAACGAGCCCTTGCCGGCCGATACCGTGGTGATTGCCGCCGGTTCCGTACCTGAAAACAGTCTCGCCCGGCAACTGGGCGGGGTTGTCTCGGAGGTCTACACCATCGGTGATGCGAAGGAACCCCGCAACGCCCTGGAGGCCATCAAGGAAGGTTTTCTTGCCGGACTGCGGATCTGATGAAACCCGGTTGACAAATAGGAAGAGACACCTCCTCAAAAGAAGGGAAAGGCATTCTACTTGATGCAGACTCTCCTGACCTGCTGAATGTCCGTCATCCCCAGAAAAACCTTTCTGATACCGTCCTGCATGAGCGTGGTCATCCCATCGGTGACCGCCTGCTTTCGAATGTCTTCCATCTTGGCCTTCCCTTGAATGAGTGCCTTCATGGTATCCGTACCATCCAGGAGTTCAACGATACCGGTCCGGCCCCGATACCCCGTGTTGTTGCATTTATCACAACCATTGGCCCGATAGAGCGTGAGGTCATCGGTGTAGGGGAAACCCAGGACATCAAAGTCGCCTGCATAGGAGCGAACCAGTTCCTCATGTTCATGCTTGTCCGGATGATAGGCCTCCTTGCAATCCTTGCAGAGGGTCCTCACCAGCCGCTGTGCCAGAACCCCCAGGAGGGCGTCGGCAAAATTAAATGGATCCATCCCCATATCCAGCAGCCTCGTGATGGTCTCCGGGGCGCTGTTGGTATGCAGTGTGCTGAAGACGAGATGGCCGGTCAGAGAAGCCTCGATGCCGGTGGAGACCGTCTCGTGGTCCCGCATCTCCCCCACCATGATGACATCAGGGTCCGCCCGCAGAAATGAACGCATGGCCGCAGAAAAATCAAAGCCGATCTTGGGAAGAACCTGGACCTGGCGCAATCCCCTCTGGGTGATTTCCACCGGGTCTTCTGCGGTCCAGATCTTGGTCTCCGGCTTATTGATGTAGTGCAGGACCGCATGAAGGGTTGTGGTCTTGCCACTGCCGGTAGGTCCCACCACGAGCACGATGCCGTAAGGTTTCGTGATCGTGCTGATCAACAGGCTGTTGTCTCTGTCACTCCAGCCCATGGCGTCCAGGGGGATGGGCTCTCCTGCGGCCAGGATACGCATGACCACATCCTCTTCCCCGCCTACCGTGGGAATGGTGGCTACTCGAAGCTCAACATCCAGAGAAGAATACTTCTTGAATTTGATCTTCCCGTCCTGGGGCTTTCTTCTCTCAGAGATGTCCAGATCAGCCATGATTTTTATTCTGGAGATCAATGCTTTTCGGTAATTGTAGGGGACCGTCTGGTATTTGTGGCACGCCCCGTCGATTCTTAGCCTGATCTCTGCCCCCTGCCTGCCCGGGTAGGGCTCGATATGGATATCCGAGGAATTTTTTCTGTAGGCGTCGGTGACGATCTTGTTTACCAACTGAACAATGGCGTTGTCATCTTCCGTGAGCATGTCGGTAGCATCATCCTCCATGTCTTCTTCCATGCCCAGTTTTCCAAGGATCTCGTCGATGGACCCGTCCTGCTGGTCCTGGGGCGTACCGTAAAAGTAGTCCAGAAACTGCAGGATATCTTCCTTCAGGCCCACGGCGAACTCATATTGCTCTGCCGGTATCAGGGCCTTGACACTGTCAATCTTGTCCAGACGCTGGGGATTATCAACCAGGATCTTGACCTTTCCGTCTTCTCGAACCAGGGGCACCCAGAGATTGTTTTTGAGGTAGACCTGCTTGAGTCGGGTCAACAGATCGCCTGGTATGGGATAGTTGTTGTCAAAGGGAACATATTCGCAGCCATAAAACTCCGCCAGGGATCGCCCCACCTCCCCCTTCCGCACCTTCAGATCATTGATAAAAATGGTTTCAATGGGGATTTTCTGCTCCCGGGACATCCTGATGGCCTGATCCAGTTCCTTTTCCGTGATCAGGTTGTTGTTGATGAGATAATCAAATCGGGTGCGTTTCTTGGACGTCTGGGTCAGCTTCTTGTGGTTGTAGAAGGCGATGCCCAGCACACTGGCCATCTCCACGGCCGAGGTCTGATCTTCCAGGGTGAACCGATCGCCGTTCTTTTTGTTGACGAGCTGGAGCACGCCGATCACGTATTTTTTATAGAATATAGGGACGGTCAGGATCTGCTTCGTGACATAACCCGATTTCTCATCCCAGCTTTTGTCAAAGGAAAGATCCCGGTTGATCATGGATAACTCATGCCCATCATAGGCATCCACAATGTTGGTGATTTGGGCCCCGTTTGCCGTATATCCGCCGATGCTGTCGTTGCTGATGGGAAGTCGTATTTCCGACGGCAGGGGCCCTGCCTTGAAACGTGAATAGATCTCTTTCTTTTTCCCGTCCACCACATAGATGGTGATGCGATCCGCATCAAACAGGCTCAGAATTTGATCCTTCAGGTTCAGGAGAATCTCGTTGATATCCTTGGCAGAGTGTATCTGGTTGGCAATATCATTGAGGGCCTTGTAGTAGGACGCCTTCTCCTTGTGATCGTTCACCTCGTTATTTGCCCTGGCTTCCATATCTCTACTCTCCCTCTGCCTTCCCGTGCGGGGGCAAGGCACTCAGTAAA
>JAFDIX010000340.1 GCA_019307805.1 Deltaproteobacteria bacterium
CCTGGACATCGGATTTCGTTCCCACATCCGCTTTAAAGGCATGGGCCTCGCCACCCATTTGGCTTATCTCCTGAACTACGTCGTTGGCCGCCTTTTCATCAGAGACATAATTCACAATCACTTTGGCCCCTTCACGAGCCAACCCGAGACAATAGGCCCTGCCCATACCGCGGCTTCCACCCGTGACAACAATTGCTTTGTCCTGCAACCTCATAGATCAATCCTCCTCTGCATTCGAATTGCAACCGGAACCTTCGTTTTTATTTACTCCCTGCACAAATGATTTTTCGTTTTCCATCTTTTCTGTGCTTCTATTCTTTTTTACCATAATTTTTCAGGCTAAATGTTATTAAATATGATAAATGAGGCCACAGCTCAAGGACCCTTTTAAAATAGCAGACAGATATGGATAGTGAAATCACGATCAACGGCATCAGGCTGACCATTGTGGAAACCTATGAAGAGATGTGTCGCCTGGCTGCAGATATGCTCCTGGAGAGAATTCGGGTAAATCCCGCGATGAATCTTTTGCTACCCACGGGAAGCACCCCCTTAGGCCTTTACGGCATTCTTACAAAGGAATATTCCGGCGCCCTGGGCCAGGCTACCTTTTTTAACATGGATGAATATTGTGCAAGCCTCAAAGGCCAAATCGCGTTGATTCCCGAGACGCACCCGGCCGGCTACCGGAACTACATGCAGGAGAATCTTTTTGGCCGTGTCCTACCAAAGGCGACACATTTCCCCGGGATAGAAAATGTTCAGGAAGAAGGTTACTACGACAGGCTTATAGAAGATTCAGGGGGAATTGATCTTTGCCTGAATGCCATGGGGGAGGATGGACATACCTTCGGTTTCAATCCTCCGGGCACATCCTTCAGTTCGAGGACCAGACTGGTAAAAGTGAATGAGGGAACAAGAGGGGTCAATAAAAATATCACTGGTATGACAACCCCGGAATACGCTATAACCGTTGGCCTGTTAACGGGTATGGAATCAAAAGAAATCCTCTTTCTCGTCTCAGGAAAGAGAAAGGCAGATATATTACGTAAAGTCATGCTTGCGCAGGAACCTACCCCCCTCATTCCTGCCACAATTCTGAGAGAGCATCATCAATGCCATTGGATTGTCGATGAAAAGGCGGCAGTCAACCTAAAGTAGAAGATACCCATGCATGAGTCCCCTAAGATATTTTACGGATGGTATATCCTCTTCGCGGCCTTCTTTGTGTATGCCCTGGGACATGGCCTGATGTTTTCCTTCGGGGTTTTTCTCAAACCCCTCTCGGAAAACTTTCAGTGGAGTCGGTCCCTCACCGCCGGCGCTTTTATGATTTTTATGGCCTGCCGAGCCTTGTCCTCTGTCGTAATGGGAGGGTTGACGGACAGGTTTGGCGCCCGGGCGGTCGTTGTCGCGGGTGGTCTTCTGATGGGAATGGGGACCCTCCTTGGTGGGATAATGACCAGTGTCTGGGAACTCTATCTTTTTTACGGCGTCCTGGCCGGCACGGGAATGGGTGTGGTCAGCGTCCCCCTTTCGTCCACGGTATCGCGATGGTTTGTCACGAGGCGGGGACTTACCCAGGGGGTCTTGGTGGTGGGTGCCGGGTTGGGGAATTTTGCCGTTGCGCCTGCAGCCGGGTATCTGGTCCTGGGTTTCGGCATCTCAGATGCCTATGTGATCCTTGGTGCGATTAGTCTGATATGCATTGTGCTTCTTGCCCTGGTGCTCAAAAAAGAACCGGCGGAAATAGGACTTCAACCCTATGGCGCTCCCACGAAAGGTGCACTGGAGACCCGGGAGCTTCAGAAGGGGCACCCGGAAACGTTGGACGTGGACTGGGAAATATCCCAGGCATTGCACACCCCATCATTCTGGTTATTGGCTTCGGTTGGCTTCATTTTCGGAATCTCCCATTATATCACGACCACCAACATTGTGGCCTACGGAACAGATATGCAGATTCCCGCTGCTACGGCCCCTCTCCTGTTGACCCTTATTGGTGGAAGCAATATAGCCGGTGTCATCGTGATGAGTCTTGTCATCGAAAGGATAGGGTCACACAGGAGCCTGGTGCTGTGCATGGGCTTTCAGGCACTGGCCATGTTCTGGCTCACATGGGCTGCCAACCTGACCCATTTCATGGTTGGCACGCTCATTTTTGGACCTTCCTATGGTGGGATGGTCCTTTGCCTCCTGGTGATCACACCTGAGTTTTTTGGCTTGAAAAATCTGGGCTCCATCATGGGCCTCATCTTCTTTATTCACCTCATGGGTGGGGCAGCGGGACCTGAGCTGGGGAATCTGATCTATGATCTCACTGAACCCCACAGCTACAGCCCGGCCTTTTTCCTCACGGGGTGCGCTGCAACAGCGGCCGTGGTCCTGGGCCTGATAATGAGAAAGCCACAACATTCAGCTTCACCATGATCACATGAGATATGCGTGACCAATTTACATCCTTTCACTGCAAAGACGCTGAGTACGCAGAGGCTCTATTATATTAATTAAGGCTGGCGGTGTTTTCCGCCGGAGGCGGACAAGTCCGACAGTCCCTTGGGAGGTTTTTAAACATGGAAAAGAAAGAAACCTTGAAAGAGCTCATCAGTGCCCCGGAAATTCTCGTCCTGCCCGGTGCCCACGAAGGAATCAGCGCTAGAATTGCAGCGGCCCTTGGCTTCAAGGCCCTGTTCTGCAGTGACTTCGGTTGTTCCGCGGTCGTTTTGGGCAAACCGGACTATGGCATCATAAGCCTGACTGAAATGGTCGACCAGATTCGGGCGGTAGCGTCCATCAGCAATCTTCCCCTGCTGGGAGACGGCGGGTGCGGTTACGGCAATACACTCAATGTCTTTCGCACGGTGCAGGAGTATGAGCGTGCAGGCGCCGCAGGTATGACGCTCGAAGACCAGATTTTTCCAAAACGATGCCAGCACCTCGAGGGTAAGGAAGTCATCGATATCGATGCAATGGTGGAAAAGATAAAGGCAGCGCTCAAGGCGCGAAACAGCAGTGATTTCGTCATATCCGCCCGCACCGACTCCATCCAGCCCCTTGGCCTCCGGGAGGCCATCACAAGGGCCAATGCCTTTTACGAAGCAGGAGCCGACCTGGTAGTGCCTGCAGCAATTCCGTCAAAGGTGGACATTGAAGAATTCGTAAGCAAGGTCCAGGCGCCGGTGATGATCAATTATGCAGAAGGGGGAAAGACGCCACCCATAAATGCCAGGGAACTCGAATCCATGGGAATAGTTGCAGTCACCTATGCCCTGTCACCCATTTTTTCAGCGGCAAAGTCCATCTGGGAGGCCTTCTCCCGCCTTAAGGAGGAAGGGAGCACTGAGAGTTACCTGGACCACATGATGCCCTTTGAGGAATTCACAGACCTCGTGGGTCTGAATGATTTAAAGGACCTGGAAAAAGAGTTTGTGCAAAAAAAGAAGTAATTTTCGCCAAGGAGTGGATAGGACAAGGCTTCCAGGGTCAAATGATCCAGTGATTGAGTGTTTTCCTTCCATATCTCAATACTATGTCACAAGGAACAGGATTTACCGCTAATTTTAAATATCTCGCCAATATAACATCCCCAATATGCTGATCCCACAATCTTGGAAGTATCATTAGCGGGATCTTATGACTGCCATCAAAATACTCCATTTTTTTAAAATATTGCCTTAAAATGCATTTTATGATAAACATAAAGTCCTAAAATGCATTTTACCGGAGGAAATATGATTTACCTGATAAATACATTCAACCCTCACTGGGAAGGACAAGCCCTGCCTGAATGGACGTGGCCAAAACGGCGCGTTTTCGGGTATATGCTGAAGTTGATGGATGGCCCCCTCTCATTAGGAATTGGTGGATTGCGGAGAATAGGAAAGACAACCCTTCTAAAACAATTAGTTGGGGAACTGAACGCAAACAGGGTCCCCCCTAAAAGGATATGCTACTTCCAGTTTGACCGGGATATTGTTCTGAAAGATGATAACGTCCTGGAAAGAGTGCTGGATGCGTATATCTCAGATTTCCTTGATGAATCCATTGGACGTATCAGGGAGAAAATATACATTTTCCTGGATGAAATTCAACTCGTTCCCCGCTGGTCTGACATCGTTAAACGGTATTTGGACCGAGATCCCGCGCTTACTTTTGTGGTTTCCGGGTCATCCTCTTTGCTACTGGAATCGGAATCAGCAGAAAGCTTGGCCGGGCGGCTTGACATGCTGCGCCTGTCCCCACCTGATTTCAGGGATTACATGACGATCAATGGACTTGAACCACCGCCCGAGTTTAAAATTGATCCTGGTTTACGAAAGATTCCCACTCAAACAGCCCTTTTTTACGGGGCGAACAGATCCCGTCTTACTACGGCATATCTCGACTATTTGAGGTGGGGTGGCTTTCCCCAGTTAAAAGAACTCGATGATGAGGAATCCAGACGTCGATATATTAAAGAGGTGGTTATAGAA
>JAFDIX010000341.1 GCA_019307805.1 Deltaproteobacteria bacterium
AACATCATATTCAGAAAATTGGCGGCATAGGTGAGATCGTGTCTGGGATAGACCACCTTGTGGCCCCTGGAAATTTTGTAGGAGATGGAAGACAGGGTGCGCACCTTTGACAGAAGTCTGGTAAAAGTGACGTTGATTTCCTCTTCTTCGGTTCTCTCGGCAATTTCCGGGTAGAAGGCGCGCAGGGCGTTGACCATGGAAGCAAGGATCCCCATGGGGTGTGCACCCCGCGGGAATTTTTCAAAAAACTCACGCATATCCTCATGCACAAGGGAGTGGTCGTTTAGGAGAACGGAGAAGCGGGTGAGTGCCCCATGGGTCGGAAGTTCTCCGTTTATGAGGAGGTAGGCCGTCTCCACGAATGTGGAATGTTCCGCCATCTGTTCCACCGGGATGCCCCGGTAACGAATGATACCCTTTTCGCCATGCAAAAAGGTAATATTGCTTCTGCAACTCCCTGTATTGACATAGCCCGGATCCAGGGTGATCAGGCCTGTTTCCTGGCGCAACCTGGAAATATCCAGAGCCCGTTCCCCTTCTGTTCCGTGGATAATAGGTAATTCGTAGGTCTTACCATCCACGATCAATTTTGCTGTTTCTTCCATTTTATTCTCTTTCTAAAAAGAAAACTTCTCAGGGGGTCTCCGCTCCGGCACATACTCGTGGGGGACCTTCCCTTCATTCCAGTCCGGGGTCACATAGAGGTTGCAATAACAAGTCTGGTATTCCTCGACATCCGGTTCTCTGTAGACACAGGGGCAGATAATGTCCTTATCCTGTTCCCGATCCCCTGTTTGCAACCTGCAGGGGCACCCCATATACCCGTAGCGCTCCTTGTTGACCAACAGGGCTTCAAGGAGTTCAAGGGTCCTTTCTTTGTCCTCGTTGAAATAGTATCCCTTGGGCTCCTGGATCTTTTTCAGGGTTTCAAAGAGTTTTTCCGCATCTGTCATAGTCCCAGTGCCTCCTTGATCTGATCTTCCTTGTATCCAATGATAACCGTTTCACCGATAACGATGGTGGGAAATGAACAGCGGGGATTGAATTTTCGGACATCTTCAAGAATGGCCTTTCTTTCTGAACCATCCAAAAGGTCCACGTCGGTAAATTCGTATTTTACTCCGCAATCACTGAGAAACTTTTTGGTGGCCCTGCAGTGACTGCATGTGCTGAGGCTGTACATGTTAATTTCTTGTTCCATAGGGGTCTCCTTTCCCGAGATAACCGTCCATGAAACGCTCCTAAAGACGATTATAGCCTTCCACCTTAAGGCCTAAAGGCATCTTTTTCAAGCCCCTAAGCAAATAAAAATGCCCATTGACTGGGGTTTGCCAGACCACTATATTCTGTGCATGCCACCCCATAACAGCACTATTCAAGAGATCCTGGGGCCTGAAGGTACCCTTGCCCATTCCCTGGAGCATTTTGAATTTCGCCCCTCACAACTGGGTATGGCGCAGTTGATCGGGGAGGCTATTCTTCATGGTTCCACGGCAGCCCTGGAGGCGGGCACGGGCACCGGAAAGACCCTGGCATATCTGGTTCCCCTTGTGCTGAGTGAGAAAGTAGCGGTCATATCCACAGGCACCAAAAACCTCCAGGAACAGATCTTTTTCAAGGATATTCCACTTCTCTCCAAGGCCCTGGGCAGGGATATCGATGCCATGCTCATGAAGGGGAGGAAGAATTACCTCTGCCTTTACAGGTATCGCCAGCATTTTGTCCAGCCTGACCTGTTGGGTTCAGAAACAGATCACATCAAGAAAAAACTCGATGCCTGGCTGAAGAAAACCGAATATGCCGATCGCGCAGAGCTGCCCTGGCTGCGGGATGATGCCCCCCTGTGGGATGACTTGTCGAGCACATCCGAACAGTGTCTTGGGGCGGAATGCATGCATTGGGAGGACTGTTACCTCAATGCGGTTCGCAGAAGGGCCCTTCAGAGCAGGCTCATTATCGTAAACCACCATCTGTTCTTCGCCGACCTCATGGTGAAAAAGGGAGGATTTGGGGAAATTATCCCCCGTTTTGAGGTCCTGCTCTTTGATGAGGCCCATACCATCGAGGATATCGCCACCACCTATCTGGGCGAAAGCCTAAGCAGCAATCAACTCATGGATTTTACCGATGATCTGGAGAAGGCCGTAGAAAAAAGCCATCCCTCAGAAAAACAGTCCCTCAAGCAACAGACCAATCTCATTAGAGCCGGGGCCGAGCGCCTGAAATCGATCTTTTATCCCATGGGTGAAAGGGGGCAATTGGAAGGCCACACACTCCAGGCCGTCAATACCGGGCCTCTCCCGGATATCAAGCAGGGGATCAAACATCTTCTCGACCTCCCTCTCTTTGATACGGCCATGGATCATCCCTTCCAGACCTTTGTCAACAGGGCGGAGGATCTCATCCGACGCCTGGAAAAGATCCTTTCATTGGAAGATCCTGACTGGCTCAAGTGGTATGAAATGCGGAAGAGAGGCGTCGTGCTTCATGCTTCTCCCCTGGACATCTCCCGGGAACTGGAAACACAGCTCTACCAAAAGATAAAGACCATTGTATTCACATCAGCCACCCTCTCCACCAATGGCAACTTTGACTATCTCCAATCCCGTCTCGGTCTGCCCGAAGACATGGTGGAGGGCATTTTCCCTTCCCACTTCAGTTTTGAAACACAGACTCTCATGTTTATCCCCCGGGACCTGCCGCCCCCCAATGACTCCGGCTTTGCCCGTAAAATAGCATCAAAAATCAAACAACTGTTGAAGCTCTCATCCGGTCGCGCCCTTGTACTTTTCACCAGTTATCACAATCTCAACCTCGTTGATCAGGCCCTGGGCAAAAACTTTCCATATGCCATCCTCAAGCAGGGGGATGCCCCTAGATCCGTTTTGCTCGAACAATTCAGGACAGACACCCATTCGGTGCTTCTGGCCACCGGGTCCTTCTGGCAGGGGGTGGACGTGCCCGGTGAGGCACTCAGTTGCCTGATAATCGATAAACTGCCCTTTGATTCTCCCGGCGATCCTCTGGTGGCTGCCAGGATAGAATTGATCCGCAAAAGAGAAGGCAACCCTTTTATGGAGTACCAGCTCCCATCCGCCATCATCGCATTGAAGCAGGGGCTGGGAAGACTCATTCGAAACAATTCGGACAGTGGGATCATTGCCATTCTGGATATCAGAATAATGACCGCCAGGTACGGTCGTTTCTTTTTCAGCAGTCTGCCTGACATCCCCCTGAGCCATGAGCTGTGGGATGTAAACCAGTTTTTTGATCAAAACCCTTGAACTTGGTCCGGAAAGGAGCTTTACCCATGCCTTTGAAACCCTGGAATTTGATCTCCAGTCATCAGGACAGGTCCTATTCTATTTTTGATATTCGCATTGACAATGCCCGTTCCCCCCGCACCGGGGAAGCCCATGATTTTTATGTCCTGGAGTCTCCGGACTGGGTCAATGTGATCCCCCTGACACCCGACAATGAGGTGGTCCTCATACGTCAGTATCGTCACGGGCTCAGGGAAATAACCCTGGAGATCCCAGGAGGTGTCATAGAGTCCGAGGACACCCCCAAGGGTGCCGCCGGTCGTGAACTCCGGGAGGAGACCGGCTACCAGGAAACCGAAATCGACCTTTTGGGATTCGTTCTTCCCAATCCGGCATTTTTGAGCAACCGTTGTTACACCTGTGTGGCCAAAGATGTCTTCATTGCAGGTGAACAGAGCCAGGACGAAAAGGAGGATATCGAGGTCATTCTTCGGCCCTTGAAGGACATTCCCCAAATGATCCGCAGCGGGGAAATCACCCACGCCCTGGTCCTTGCCGCATTCTACCGCTTCTATGCTGAATATAATGGCGTTTTTCCGAAATGAGCAGTGGGCTCCGGGTAACAGCAGGGCAGATAGCCGGCACCAGCCGGGCGTGTTTTGCATCCTTTCTTTTTCTTCAATTTATGGTCAAAATGAGATAAGCTTCCCTCATTCGATTTTATGATAACATTCTTTTCTGTGCACTGATGCACTGGTTCCTGGTCAGCGCCGGGATTAGATGTTTAAAGGAATGAGCTTGAAGGGAACGCTGTTTAAAGGTATACTTGGTGACTTGCCGGAGGAGATCTCAGAGACGATCTGCTCAACGGAATGCGTCAAGATAGAACGGATCATTTCGAGAGGACACTCTTCACCAGAAGGGTTCTGGTACAAATGAACTACGCCGCCGCAAGCAGCGGGGTATCTTCAAAGGCACTGAACGCCCCAAGGGGCGGGGAATATAACCCCTAAGTTATGCAAATCTAAATATAAAGGAGATAAAAATGGCAGAAGCAAAAGGATTGAGTAAACCGGTAAAGCTGAAAAATGATCTGGCAGAGTTTTTGGGAGCAACAGAACTTCCCAGGACAGAGATCACCAAAAAACTGTGGGACTATATTAAAGCGAATGGACTTCAGACAAAGACTGAAAATGGGAAGCC
>JAFDIX010000342.1 GCA_019307805.1 Deltaproteobacteria bacterium
CTTTCGACTTGTTGGTGCGGCAGACCCCACCACCATTCCCATGACCTGTTTGAGTGTCATTTTCTTGACGTGATCAATGACACTCGAATCTACATCCCTGAACTCAGTATGTTTGATGAATTTGGCAAAAGCATCAGCAATCATGGCATTTCTCCTTTTCAATTGGTTTTGGATTTTTATGCTGCATGTTTTCGATTCACCTTACTGGCAATTGCGAGGATAATGAGTCCAGCGATATCTGTGTAAATACTTGGAATGAAGAGGCACACGGCGCCGCACCCCAGCAGAAACCGATCCAGGATTTCCGTCCTTTTGAACCAATACCCCTGCATCATACCCGCATAGGCGATAAATCCAATGGCGCAACTGGCAATGGTCTCGATAATAGCCCCAGTGGGACCATTCAGGAGCAAAGGTGTATAGACGAACAGGACAGGCGTAATGAGCAGGGGGGAAGCAAGCCTCACCGCCGCAAAACCAGCCTTGTTGGGATCGCAACGGGCTATCCCCGAGGCTGCAAAGGCCGCCAGGGCAACGGGCGGTGTCACCTGACCCGTCTCCACGTACCAGAAAACAACCAGATGGGCCGCCACAAGGGGGACACCCAACTGGCCGAGTGCGGGCACGGCCAGCACGGAAACCACCACATAGGAAGCGGTCACCGTGAGACCCATTCCCATGATATAGGAGGCCACGGCCGTCATCAAAATGGTCAAGGGGAGCAGGCCTCCTGAGAATCCAAGGATAAGTGCCGAGAATTTAATTCCTACGCCCGCCATCAGAGTGATGCCCACGATAATGCCGACAGTGCCGGCAGTGGCGCCCACCACGAGGGAGTTTTTTGCGGCCAAAATGAGGGCATCCAGGAGTCTTCGGGGGCCCAGTCGGGTTTCTTTTCGCACATAACTCAAGAGAATGGTGGAGACGATAGCCCCGAAGGCCGCCTTCTGTGGAGAATACCTTGCGACCAACAGGGCGAGTATTACGATGATGGGAAGCAAGAGGTAGCCCTTGTAAAGGAGGACGTCTTTGATCTTGGGCAACTGATCTTTCGGCAACCCTTTCAAACCCTCTCTGCCTGCGATGAAGTGGACCATCCAGCCCACGGAAAAAAAGTAGAGGACGGCGGGAATGGCCGCAATCTTTATGATGTCCAGATAGGCTGTTTCGGTAAAGGTGGCGAGGAGGAAGGCCCCGGCGCCCATAACAGGCGGCAGCATTTGTCCCCCGCTGGATGCGGCCGCTTCAACACCTGCAGCCACATGGGATTTGTAGCCAGTCCTTTTCATAAGGGGAATGGTATAGGCCCCTGTGGCCACTGCGTTGGCCGCAGAGGAACCGGTGATAGAGCCGATAATGCCGCTGGAGACAACCGCTACCTTGGCCGGCCCCCCTCTCGTGCCGCCTGCAATGGCGAGGGCCAGGCTCTCTACGGCATCGCCGGCGCCGGCGGCCTTGAGGAATGAAGCAAATATGATAAAGGGAAAGACAAATGTGGCATAGGTGTTTGCCACAATTCCATAGATACCGCCCACATCGCAGGCAATGCTCTCTGTGATATTCACAATGGAGAATCCCGGATGGCCCAAAGTGCCTGGCACATAGGGGCCGAAATAGGCATAGCACAGAAAGGCAATGGCCAAAATCGGCAGGATGAGGTTAATGGTACGGCGGGCCATCTCCAGGGAGAGGAGGGTGACGATGATGCCCATGACGATGTCCATCTTGAAGGGATCTCTTACCCTCAGGGCATAGGAAGGAAATTCAACGATCCAGTAGATGATGGCGGCCGCTGCCAGCAGGCAGAGAATCCAGTCGATGACGGGGACCTTGTTTCCTCCTGATTTTTTTCTCTGGGGATAGAGCATAAAACAGAGGAGCATGGTGAAGAGGATGTAGGCTCCCCGATGGATTTCCGTTGAAACAAGACCGAAACCTGCCGTGTAGATGTAAAACAGGGGAAATGCCACGGCAACGAGGTTGGCCAGCAAAGCTGTTTTCCCCTGTAATCCCCGCATTCTCTCTTTTTCTTGTTCGGGTTTTGCCTCTTTCATTCGCCGAAATCCCTTCTGTTTTCGCGTTTTTTACCAAGGGTCTTTTATGATATCAAATGGTCCAAATGCAGCTCCTGCAGTTTTTCTTTTGTGGGATAACCAGTTTCTCGGTCCCAGCTTCTGGCTTTGTAGTATTCATCGAGCATGGGTTCAAGGTTCACCACGGCACCCTTGCTGGGTCCGTCCGGGATCGGTTCGTGGAGCATTCTCCAGGGCAGGGTATCATCGGAGGCTTTCAGACCCTCCCGCAGGTTGAACAGGCGCTCGAGGTTTGTCTTTCTCTCTCCGATTTTCATCAATTCCCGGGCAGTCCAGTCCCTGCCGGTGACAGCGGTAAGGACCGGAACAACGTTCTTGGTAAGACCAAGTTTCTGTCTCGAAATGGTTTTGCACATCTCCAGACAGTCTGTGACGGACCGGACGTTTTCCGAGTACGCCACGCCTTTTCCTTTTCCTTCTATCGTGAAACGGTCGGTCACGGTTTCCGGCATTCCTGCCTCTTCCAGCACACCCCCGTCGATCTCGCCAAACTCCCAGGAACCATAGGATCGCATGTGATCAGCTCCCCGGGAGGCCACTGCATACTGCAGGGCCCACCCCTGGTAGGCACGGGGATCCACCGTGGAAATCTCCAGCCCCTTGACATGGAGGGCAAATTTTTCGCTATCCTGACCGAAGTATGCGGCGGCACGCTTGACGCCCTGGCCAATGATTTCTCCAAAGCCCCGGTTGTGGGCCATCATTTCGATCATTTGGAAGAGGGCATCCCTGCTTCCCCATTCCAGTGCAATGCCTCCGGTGTCCTTGGTGGTGATTATCCCCTTCTGAAAACATTCCATGGCAAAGGCGATGCTCACCCCCACGGATATTTCATCCAGACCATACTGGTCACAGAGGTTGTGGGCCATCAAAATGGCCTCAGGGTCCCCGTTTCCTATCTTACTGCCAAAACACTGGACAGTGGAATTCTCAATGCCGTCTGTCCAGGCACCCTGATTCTTCCCGTCCTGCACAAGGTACTTTCGCCATCCTGAAAGGGGACAGCTTCCGCAGGCCCTGGTGCCGATGCTGTACCGGTTCAGAAAAACATCTCCCTGGATATTTTCGAATTTGTCAAAGACACCGCTCTGCCCGTTGTAGGTGGTCAAACCACCCGTCTTTGCATAGAGGTTGGTGCCACTGGGAGAGCCAAAACTCTGATAACGGTCAAAATGGTGTTCCGACATGAGCATTTTAATGAGTCTCTGGCATTCATTTACCAGGTTCTCGGTGTCCGCGATCTTAACGCCCAAATGCCCTCTGACTGCAACGGCCTTGAGATTTTTACTCCCCATGACCGCACCGGTTCCACCCCTTCCGCCGGAATGGGTTTTTTCACCTATGACTACACTCAGGGGACAAAGATTCTCTCCCCCCAAGCCGATACATGCCACCCTCAGGTTGGGATCCTTGTGCCGGCTCTGCAGGAGGGCCTCTGTCTCCCAGGTGTCCTTTCCCCAGAGTTCTCCTGCGGGAAGAATGCTGATTTTGCCGTCCTGCACCAGGAGGTATGAAGGTTTGGCAGCCTTGCCTGTGATGACAAGGGTGTCGAACCCCGCCCACTTGAGCTCGCTGCCCCAGGTTCCCCCCGCATTTCCGGAGACGATGGTTTCGGTGGCCGGAGATTTCGCCCCGACACTCCATCGGTTGGAGGATGGTACAAGTGTGCCGTTCACCGGCCCGACCGAGAAAATGAGTGCATTCTCATCTCCCAGTGGATCCGCGCCTTTGGGGACCATGTCATAGAGCAAACGCGTCAAAAACCCGATTCCACCCAGGTATTCCTTGATCAATTCTTCACCGGGCGTTTCAACGGTCACCCGGTTGTTGGTGAGATCGACAAAACCGATCCTTCCTGCATAACCATACATTTCGAATCCCTTCCTGATGTCATTTTCTCTGTGCCCCAGGCCCCATGCCGTGAGCCGTGGGCCACATCCCACAAGGCCTCTGTCTTAACGAACCGTTATTACATGTTTCAATATATGCTGAAAAACGATGAAAACCCGACCATTCATATCATGGGACAGGGGAACCACTCCTCATCATGCAGCATCACAGTGGATTCATCCTTTGGCACAAATTTGAGGGCCTCCTGGTTACACATCTCCACACACTTCTCCTCGCCGTCAGCACAGTGACAGCCCATGGAGAGGGAAATCATGGGGACACTCAAATAGGGATGGACCGATACTTTGATGAAGGATGCCTCTCTGGAACACTCTCCCATCTGTGGCCCGAAAGGGGTTTTCGGTCCTGCCCCTTCCACCGGAACGAGGGAACAACGCATCTCACATAGAAAACAGCCGCTGCACGATGCTTTATTATAGAAAAGGATATTGGATTTCATGATATTTAACTCTCAGGGAAT
>JAFDIX010000343.1 GCA_019307805.1 Deltaproteobacteria bacterium
GGCTTCTCGTGATGCCATGACCCGGAAGGCCGAAGGAAAGGCAGAAGCCTGGGTCCCTTAAGAGGGATATGAAACCTTGTCTCTTGTAATCAAAACAGGAAAAGATCCTGACGCGGTAATAGGAGAAGCCGCTCAAGTCATTTTAAAGGGGGGCGTAGTGGCTGTGCCCACGGAATCTTTTTACGGTCTTGCCGTGGATGCCACCAACGAAAGAGCTATTAAACGCCTGCTGGAGGTCAAGAAAAGACCCCCCGATAACCCCATTCTCATCCTGGTTTCTTCCATCAGAGCACTTGAAAAACATGTCAGAGGCATTTCCACAATTGCACAGCAGCTTATGGAGAGGTTCTGGCCGGGAGGGCTCACTATTATTTTTGAGGCGGGTCCTGCAATATCACCCCTCTTAACCGCCGGGACGGGAAAAATCGGGGTTCGGCTTTCCAGTCACCCGGTTCCTACCGAACTGTCAAAGATTGCAGGCGTTCCCATCACAGGCACCAGCGCAAATCTTTCAGGCCGACCCGGGTGCGTAACAGGGGAAGAGATCATAAAGACCTTTGGAGACGGGGTGGACTTGACTCTGGATGACGGAGAAACTCAGGGGGGCAGGGGCTCTACTATCCTGGATGCAACGGTAAACCCTCCCAAAATACTCAGGGAGGGCATGGTGACCCGTGATCAATTAGGCGAATTATTGTATTTTTCCAGAAATGAAAAATGACAGCGGAAGGGAAGGGTGTTGCCCCATGGTCGATAAAATATCATTAGATGTACCAATGCTTCGGATTCCTCATCCCGGCCCAAAGACAATGGCCCATCTGGAACGGGTCAGGAGGGCCGAAGGTCAATCCGGTCTTACATTTGCCCTCAGCCCGGAAACGCTCGTCATGGAGCGTGCACAGGGATGGGCCGTTGAGGACATTGATGGAAATGTGTTTCTGGATTTCGTTGCAGGATTCGGATCACTCAACGCCGGTCACTGTCACCCCAGGGTGGTGAAGGCCATTCGGGATCAGGCCGTCAAACTGCACCAGGCAATGTCCGTTGCCGCGGAAGCACGCACCCAGCTTCTTGAAAAAATTCTCTCCCTTGTCCCCGGCCCTTCCGAAAAGAAAGTTCACTTTGCCACATCGGGGAGTGAGGCCGCTGAGATTGCCATCAAGCTTGCCCGCCGTGCAACGGGCCGGCATGAAATCATTGCCTTTGGGGGGGGATTTCATGGGCGTACCATGGGAGCCTTGAGCCTCATGGGACGAAAGAACCAGCGTGAAGGCCTGCCCGTCCTGGTACCCGGTGCCCATCACATCCCCTACCCCTATCCCTACCGGAGTCCCTTTGGGCGTGAAGCAGAGACATGCATCGAGGGTACGATCCGGTACATGGAAGAGCTTCTGGGTAATCCGGCCAGCGGTTGGGGTGAGGTGGCGGCTGTCATCCTGGAGCCGGTGCAGGGGAACGGGGGAATGATCCCCGCACCATTGGGATTCCTGCGCGCCTTAAGAGAACTTTGTGACCGTCATGGTCTGCTCCTTATTCTGGACGAAGTCATGAGCGGTTTCTGTCGCACGGGTGAGGTGTTCGCCTTTGAGCACGAACAAGGGGTAGAACCGGATCTGCTCGTATTGGGAAAGTCACTTTCCGGGGGCATCCCCCTGGCAGCCTGTGTCGCCAAAAGAAAAATTGCCGATGCCGCGGCGCCCGGGACTGAAAGTGGGACCTATTCCGGCAATGTTATTGCCTGTGCAGCCGGACTCGCCTCCATTGCCGTGTACGAGGATGAAGGCCTGAAGGAGCGTGCAAACGAGATGGGGAGCTATTTCCTGGAGCGTTTAAACGGGCTCGCAGGAGAGTACGAAATGATTGGAGAAGTGAGAGGCCGCGGTCTCATGCTGGGTGTCGAACTGGTTGCAGACCGCACCACCCGGGAGCCGCTGCCTGTTGCCAAGATGGCCTGTGAAACAGCCCTCAAAAAAGGCCTTCTCCTTTACCCCGGGGGGCACTATGGGAATGTCATTGCCTTTCTCCCCCCACTTATTGTCGGGAAGGAACAAATAGACAGGGCAACGGCCATATTAGAGGAAGTTCTCCTGGAAGTTGAGAAGAATCCGAACTGATGAAGGTTGACCGCTTCGTTGGAAGTCGGGAAGCGGCATTTTTTGTCATTCCGGTTTTTACGAGTTCATCAAGGTTGGGAAAAAAGTTTTAGGGTCGCTTTGACTCGGGGGGACTTTGGTCCTCCAGTAGAAACGTTAGTGCAAAAATGAGAAGGCTCAAACCGCTTACAAAATAGACCGAGGCATGGAAACTCCCGATCCAGTCCACCAGTGCTCCCACTGCCACGGGTCCCATAAATCCTCCGATTTCAGATATACTGAAAAATATCCCACCTGCAGACCCCATATATCTGGAGCCCACCTCGGGTGTGTCCATCAGGATGAGGGAAAAAAGAGGAAACAGGGTACATACAGACATCCCATACAAAGCCAGTCCCAGGTAGACAAAAACACCGTCATAATAAGCCACCGGCCAAGATGACAGGGCGATCACGAGAGTCATCCAGGCAATAAACCTGCCCCTGTAATGAGGCGGGACAAAGCGGGGGATGATCAAAAGAGCGGGTATCCCGGCAAGGAGGGGTATGGAGGAGGCAAAACCTGCCATGGTAGGGGAGAGACCTTTGGTTTCCAGGATTTTGGGAAGCCAGTTGGTAAAACCGTGATTAATGGCAAAGGAAAAGAGTCCGCACAGAAGCAGGATCCGGACATTTCTCACCCGGATGAGTTTCACGAAGACCCTTTTGATCTCGTAACCGCCAGAGTCCGCTGACGCATCCGCCTCCCTGGCAAAGAACCACCATAATAAAGCAACACTTATTGTCAACACGCCAAAGCAGACAAAAGTGAGTCTCCAGCTATGCCCGGTCAGGGGCATGAAGACCTTGTTTGTGGCCGCAAGGGCAAAGGCTCCGCCCAGCCAGGGTCCTGTCATATAAATGCCGACGGCTGTGCCTCGATCCTTCCCTTTAAACCAAAGAGAAATGGTTTTGGGACATCCGACAGAGATCATGGGGCCCCCTATACCGAAAAGCGACACCACAATGAGAAAGGTCCAGAATCCCGTCGTAAAATAGCGGAGGCCAATGGAGAGGGCCATCACAATGGTTCCAAAAAAGAGAGATCGGCGTATACCCCATTTGTCAAGGGCTGCCCCTGCAAGTGCTGCAGCAGCAATGAAGGTGAGCTGCCAGGACCCCAGAACGAGACCCATTTGGCTGTAGGTCATTTGAAGGTCTGCAATGATGGGAGTGATCAGGGGAGATATGGATCGGTGGATCATTCCAAAAGATGCATAGACAAACCATACCAGGGCCAGCATGACCCATCTGTAGGAGCTCTCATCAGACGGCTTTGTTCGGTTTGTGCCCATCAAAAAATTATCTCTCACCATTTCCGGGTATCTCACCACATGGAAACGTGGTGCAAATAAGAAGCAGAAGACATATCAGCATGTCTTTATCGACCCTGTTCCTGCGTCTCCAGTGCCCTGAGGAGGTTGTTCTTCGCGGTCATGAAGTCAGGTCGAATACGTAGTGCCTGTCGGAATTGTTTAATAGCCCCCTGAAGATTTCCCTTTTGCATCAGTGCAATTCCGAGATTGTTGTATGTCCCTGCATCATTGGGGTTCAGACGCAATTCCTTAAAATACTGCTCTATGGCCTCATCTACCCGTCCTTGTTTTTGGAGGGCAATACCCATGCGGTAGTGCGTTTTTTCTGAACTCGGATTAATACGCAATGCCTGTGTATACTGTTCAATGGCTTCATCTGTTCGCCCCAGCTTGGCCAGGCAGATGCCCATCTGGTAGTGGGCTCTCTCAAAATCGGGTTTTATACGCACTGCCTGCATGAAGTGTGTAATGGCTTCATCTGTCCTGCGCTGCAATTTAAGGGCAATACCCAGGTTGAAGTGTGCGAGTTCATCATGAGGTTTTATACTGAGGGCTTTTAAATAATAACCAATGGCCTCATCCGTCTGTTTCTGCTCCAGCAGAACATTCCCGAGATCGTAGTAGGTCTTTTCATAATCCGGGTTTACACGTATTTCTTCCTTATAATGCTTTACAGCATCATCTAACTTGCCCTGTCTTCTGAATGCATGACCTATATTGAGGTGTGCTGTTCCATAACCAGGTTTTAAGCGTAATACCTCTAGATAGTGTGGGATGGCTTCCTCGGGCTTCCCCTGCCTTTGAAGAGCGAGGGCCAGATTGAAGCGGGGCCGTGCTTTTTGGGGGGATTTTTCCACACCATCACTATAGAAAGTGACCGTGTCTTTCCAGATTTCATTTCTTTGATAGGTCCAGTAGGAGAATAATACAATGACTCCACATAACACCGCGCTTACAAACCAGATGTGTTTTCCATAGCGGTACGCCAAAATTACGACGGGTAGACCCCAAAGAACCAGATGATGCAGAATGAGATGAGGCGTTGAGACTTTGCCAGATAAAAGGCCAGACCAATCAGCCCAATGATTGCGAAGAGGGAGAGCAGCGTGGTTACGGGATCAATGAGGGAATGGGAGAGGGCAAAATCATAGTCAAGATTCAACCTTGAAGGATCAGGATAAAAAATCAGACTCAGGTAATAGATTACCACCCGGAATTGGGTCAGTACTCTTTCCACGAAGGTGAATTCATTGTTCGCGAAATCTCTTATCGAAAGTATCTTTTCCAGAGGCTGAGGGCCAAGAAAGAGAAACGCCATGAAAATCAGGAGGCCTAAAATTCCCAGCATATATTTGAGCTTATTGCCTAACCACGCCTTTTTAAGATCCTGAAAAAAATACCATTCGTAGAGGAAAACGAAAAAGGGCAGAGTGACGGCTGTCTGTTTGCAACCCAGGGCAAGTATCCAGGCCAGGGCTGCGCCGAGATACCACATGGTATGTAACCGGACCGGGGATAGGGCTTTATCAGAAGCCTTTCGTCCATCTGTTGGGGACGAA
>JAFDIX010001006.1 GCA_019307805.1 Deltaproteobacteria bacterium
TTATAATTTTTTTTCAGGTCCGTGGAATGGCACTCGGCACACATGCCGTTCCAATTCTGGGCCGCATTGGTCCAGTACAGCCAATCCCCGGGGTCGATTGGTTCATCCGGATAGAGGTGATACCACTTCTTTTTTTTAACATCCCAGGCAATGGGCAGGCACTGCAGGCGGCCGCCGGGAAAAGGGACCAGGTACTGCTGCAGGGGATCAACACCGAAGGTATATTTTATTTCAAACTCGCTCATTTTGCCATCCGGCCCCTGAGTATGGACGAAAAACCGGCTGTCCTTGCGGAAAAAACGGGACGTCACACCAAAATACTCGAAAACGGCATTTTCAAAGTTACCAAGAACGGTGTTTTCATTGGCCACGTCCATTGCCAGATCGTGATGGGAATTGAGCCATTTGTCGTATTCTTTCTTGTGGCAGTCTATACATTTTTTACTGCCCACAAACGTGAAAACAGGATACGGGGGAAGACTATCGGACAAGGATCGGATGTATTTTGTCTTTAAAGTGTATAGCGGTATCGAGAGAATAATAACGATTGTCGCTATAATGCCGGTTATTTTCCAGTTAGTCATTGTTAACAGGATTAACAAGATAAAGTAAAAATCCATTTTATCAATTGTATTAAATACCTCTATTTCTCATCGTTTGCTTATTAAATTCGTACTTAGATTAATTCTTATATCGACCTTAGTTTCAGGTGTCAGGACAGAGGGAGGTTTCAGGTGTCTGTGGTCAGGTGTCAGGGAAAAAACAAAGTACTGACACCTCTATCTATCCTGAAACCCGACACCTGACACCTGAGAAATATATATGTCTTTTTATAGATTCTCAAAATTAACAAAAGTCTATCTCTATTAAGCGAATAATAAGGTTATCCTGTCAAATTTTCTTTTTAGGATATGTAACTCGCTCAGCGCTAAATTCGGAGCGTTTAATCAGTTTGTCGGTATCCACTTTAACGATATTGTTCTCAATGAAAACCTTATATATATCCAGAGCCCGAGGCGCAGGGGGGCTGATGACATTACCGGTGATATCAAAGGCCGATGCATGACAGGGGCATTCAAACTTCTTCTCTTTTTCAACCCAGGGGACCGTGCACCCGAGATGGGTGCACTTTCGTGACAACGCCAGAAAGCCTCCGTCTTTTAATCGTGAGAGGTAAAAGCGGCCTCTGACAAAGGCGGTGACCGAACCCGAAGCAAAACTTTCGACCGACCCGGTAGTGATAATGGCCTCCGCATTTGCTTCGCTCAACCGGGGCTTGCGTGGCCTCAGAAAAGAAATCAATACCCAGACGAATTCAACCAGGGCTATAAAGCCGAGGCCGATCCAGAGTTTTGTCAGAAACGATCTTCTGGATGGTTCAATTTCAGATTCTTTTGTTTTTGTGTTATTTGACATAAACCTCATCGTTCGCTTATTAAATTCGTACTTAGGGTTCAGGTGTCAGGGCACATGTAGGTTTCAGGTGTCAGGTGTCAGGACAGACTGAGGTGTCAGGTGTTAGTGTTCCCCGCTTACGCTTCGCTTCAGACGGGATCTTCGACAGGTGTCAGGTCTGGCGGTTCCTGACACCTGAAACCTTATTCCTCAGTAATGGGCCAGCCCTGAAGGCACGATTCATAAATTGCCTCGTACACTGCTGATTCCTCGGCTACCTGCCAGCGTCGATCTCGCTCCGGAATTTTACGCTCTAATGTTTTCTCCAATCCATTCAGCATGCGAATGCATTCTTTGTACCGGCCCCTAAATTCGAGATACGACTTTTCTGTAATGTATCCTTTGAGTTTTGCCATGAACAGGTGATGAATTGTCTCACCTGCTTCTCCTCTGCTACGATTCACACCTTCGATCTTGTTACGGATATGCTTGAGGAACGTCTTACCTGGCTTCCCAACTCGTATTTTTCCTCTTGGGGCCATTTGTGTGCCAAATCACAGACTTCAATATGCAACCGGCACAACTTTTTATAAATATCAAGGTCTTCCACTTCCATAAAGGTTTTCATGCCCGAGCTATTTCCTTGCTTTGATGTCCAATGTTGTTAAATTTGACGACGTATTACGCCTGGTATTTAGGTGTCAGTGTTCAGGTGTCAGGAAAAAGAAACGCAAAAACTGAAACCTGACACCCGACACCTGAAACCTGGTTTCTGACACCTGACACCTCTATCTATCCTGAAACCCGAAACCTGAAACCTGTAATTTGCCACTTACCTTCTACGGCCACGTCAACGCCATCCCCTGCCCCCTGAACCATATGCCGGTTATTGTCAAAATAATAAATGAAATTAGCAGCAAAATAAATACAGCCTGGATAGCCTCGTTATTTGTGGCTGTAAATTTTTTCTTCATCAGCAGATAAAAGCCGATAACTACCGCTGTCACAATAGCAACCGGCAGCAAACCATTGCTGATTACTGTCGGAAGACCGGGCAACCAGGTAGTCAAATCAATGAAGAATTCGTCCGCTATAATCCCTATGGGCGTTGCGATCACAGCGCAAATAGCGGAAACCATTGCCATCCGGCGTCCCTTTTGAGATATGAACCAGGAACCTGTTATATCCGAATCATATTTTAAATACGGCAAAAAGATTAAGAAGCCTATAACAAAGATCGGGATAATGAAAACG
>JAFDIX010000031.1 GCA_019307805.1 Deltaproteobacteria bacterium
ACGGCTCAGGTGAGCCGGCCCAGCCTGGAACAGCCCTTTGTGGAGGGGTCCCTGGAAACCCCTGGGGGGACGGTCCCCAGGATTTCCTCCTCCCTGACCGTGTGCGACCATTGGGGGAGCATCAAGGCCCGATGGGGCGTGGGACGCATGCACTATGCCCTGGACCCGGGGCTCTACGCCCTTGGAAGCCCTGATTCCAAAAGCCCGGTTTTGGTGACGGCAAACTACAAGATGAGCTTTGACCGTCTCAGAACGGTTCTGCCGCAATATGATGCGTGGATCCTGGTGCTTGATACAAAGGGGATCAACGTGTGGTGCGCAGCCGGAAAAGGCACTTTCGGCACAGAGGAACTCGTCCAACGCATCAAAGCGAGCAGGCTTGAACAGGTGGTGTCTCACAGGGAATTGATTCTTCCCCAACTGGCAGGCCCCGGCATCGCGGCCCACGAGGTCAAGAAATTATCCGGGTTCAAGGTCCTTTACGGACCCATAGAGGCAAAGGATATTCCGGCCTTTATAGAGGCCGGACTCAAGGCGACACCCGGTATGCGAAAAAAGACCTTTGATGCCGGGGAGAGAACCGTACTGATTCCCGTGGAACTGGTGGAGGCCTTCAAGGGCATCCTGCTCATCCTGCCCATATTCATTTTTTTGGGCGGCATTGGCGGGTCCGGAGGGTACTGGTCCAATGTCATGAGCCATGGCCTACTAACGGTTATGGCTCTCCTGGGTGCTCTGGTAGCAGGCGCTATTTTGACGCCCCTGCTATTGCCCTGGCTGCCGGGCCGGGCCTTCTCACTGAAAGGCCTCTGGGTGGCTCTGATCATGACAGCCATTCTTGTGGCCCTTCGATTCGAGGAATTGGGGCATTGGTCGGGCAGGCTGGAAATGCTTGCCTGGGTCCTCCTGATCCCTGCCCTGGCCACCTACTTGGCCATGAATTTCACCGGGGCCTCTACCTATACATCCCTGTCCGGGGTCAGGAAGGAAATGAGATATGCCCTTCCCATACAGATTTCAACCGGTGTCCTGGGGGTCTTATTGTGGATCGGATCTCGGTTTGCAGCATAATGGGGTTGAGGAAATGAGAGAATTCACGTATCTGAAAGATGTTGTGACGCTCCGGCTGGATGAGGGAAAATGTGTCGGATGCGGGATGTGTCTGATGGTATGCCCCCATGCCGTCCTGGGTATGGACAACGGTAATGCCTTCATCGCAGATCGGGATGCCTGTATGGAGTGCGGGGCATGTGCGCGCAACTGCCCGACCGAGGCCCTCACCGTGCAGGCAGGGGTTGGATGTGCTGCAGCGGTCATCAATTCCGTACTTGGTCGGGATGGTTCATCCTGCTGTTGTGTGATCGAGCCTGCACCCCCTTCAAAGGAAGAATCCGACCGACCGGATCACTCCAGGGGAACCGGCTGCTGCTGAGCCTTCTCATTGGCCCGGAAATCCTTCTGCATTGAATTCCGTTGCAATAGGCCCCGGCCGAATGGTCACCACCCTTATTTGGCCATGGGGAGCAGCTTTCTGAGGAGGGAATAAAGTTTGATGGGTGCATCCATTCCTTTCAGCATGACCTCTCCCCGCTCATGTATGGGCCAAAGCCCATTAATCATTTCCTTGGTTTCTTCTCCGATCAGGATGTCTCCCCCTTCGGCATGGGATGCGAGGCGGGCGGCCAGATTGGTCACAGGCCCACTGGCCGTGTAGGTCATTCGGGTGTCCAGAGCGCCCTCAAAGCGGGTAAGGCCAAGGAGGGCCTTACCGGAATTGATTCCCATATTCACGTTGATGGGATCCATATCCGGGGCAAAAGTCTGGTTGATTTCCCGGTTCTGTTCATGCACGTCAAATGCGGCCTTGACTGCATTCACGGCATTGGTTTTTGCATCATCTTCCTTGAAAATAATCATCAAGCCGTCACCGGCGGTTTCGTTGATATCCCCATGGGATCGATGAATGGGGTCCACAAACCTGGAAAACATTTTCTCCACCACTTCATTGACTTCCGTCTCTGATTTGCTGGCACTGAGCTTGGTATACCCTTCAAGGTCTAAGAAAAGGACACTCACTTCCTTGATTTTTTTCTCCTGGTCCAGCAGTTCAGGGTCGTTTTCCACTATTTTTCGAACAGATTGGGGAACAAATGGGGATAGATGGGCCAACATCTGACTAATTCTGATTTTTTCCTGGGTCATGTCCCAGTGGGTTTTTGCACTGAGGAGAACATTGCCGACCACCTCGGAGAAATCCCTGATGAGATAGAATTCTTTTTTTGTAAACCGCGTGCCCGGCGCGGACACGAGGCTCACCACGGCCAGGATTTCATCATCCACAAAAACCGGTATGGCCGCTTCCGGACCGATAGAGACTTCAGAGCCGTCATGCCGAATGACAGGGTCCATGGTGGAGACGACCACCCCTTTTCTGCGGGTAAGTGCCTTTTGAATAGCAGGTCGGCTCCGCTTACACACCAGACAGTTGACGGGTTTGTCATAGAGGGCGCACTGCAGGGGGCGGGTGTACTGCCTTGCCTCGGTATCCAGCAGCAGGATACAGACTTCTATGGCTGATGGGATATTTTTCCGGACTTCAGCCCTCATTTGTTCGAGGATGTCATTGACCTCCATGAAGGGGGCAATTTTGCGGCTGAGGCGGCGCAGCGCCTCAAATCTCTCTTTGTAGTATTTTTCCATTGTAGATGGCTAGTGTAAAACAAACAGGGTCAAAATTGCAAGCCGGCAGGGCTTGGAGAAGTTGGGGTATGTGGAGGGTAGACAAAATCCATGTAGCAAGGTAATATGTAAAAATGTAGCGTGGGAAGGGAGCCTTGCACGGCGACCCCCCGGATTTACCAGGAGGTCTTTTGGGTCTTAACCCCTTATCAAAAAGGAGGAGAAAATGGCTGGAAGCACGTACAAGATTATCGAATTGGTGGGGACAAGTGACAGCTCTTGGGAAGAGGCAGCCAAGACCGCGATAGACACAGCCGGCAGTTCCCTCAAGGATTTGAGGATAGCGGAAATTACTAAGCTGGATCTGACCATTGAAAATGGAAAGGTGAGTAGTTTCCGTGCCAGGCTCAATGTATCCTTTAAATACATCAAAGAGGATTGATAGGTCGGAGGTTTAATCGATCTCTATCCTGAACATGAAAAACCCTGCAGTTTTCTGCAGGGTTTTTTTATTTCTTGACCACTTTCTCCAAACCGGTTGGGAGAAAAACACAAAATGTCGGGGTCCTATGACTGGGCGTAGCTGTGGAGACCGGCCAAATAATTAACACCGAAATAAGTGAAAAGGACACAAGAAAACCCGACGATGGAAAGTATGGCAAGCTTTTTCCCCCGCCACCCCCGCATCATTCGTGAGTGAATGAATGCCGCGTAGACGAGCCATGTGATCAATGACCAGGTCTCCTTCGGGTCCCAGGTCCAGTAGCTCCCCCAGGCGGAATGGGCCCAGACGGCACCGGTGATGATGCCGAGGGTCAGAAGGAGAAACCCGATAGCCACCATCTGATAGCTGAGATCATCAAGAAGATGCCCCCCGGGAATCAGTCGCAAAAAGACACTCCTGCTTCCGGGCTTTTCCAACCGTTTTACGAGAAACATTATGCTTAAGGCAAAGGCGAGCCCAAATGCAGAATAGCCGAAAAAACAGGTAATGACATGGGCAATGAGCCAATTGCTTTTCAGGGCGGGAATCAGGGGTTGTATACTGTTGCTTATTTGGGGCGAGGAGGCATAGGCCATGGCCAGAAAGGCAAGGGGGGTGACGAATGCGCCCAAGCTCTTGTTCTTAGTACGCCACTCCACAATCATGTAAAGAAGGATAATTGTCCATGCAAAAAAGATCAGAGACTCGTAGAGATTCGAGAGGGGGGCATGGCCGATACCGAGGTCGTAGGATTCAATCCAACGGAAAATGACGGCGACGGTGTGGGCCGCCAGATTTCCCAATGTGACATAGGTGGCAATTCGGCCAAAAACCTCCTTCCCCATGATCATCATCATGAGATAAAACATGAAGGAAATAAAATAGATATAGGTGACATATTTCAAAATTTCGGTATTGATCATGACATTATCCTTCGTCCGCGAGGTGATCCCTCAACTGGCCGGTGAGTTGATCCAGGTCCCTCTCCAAACCGACCTCATTTTTACTGGTGTTTCCTGCTATACTGATTTTGAGTCTATCTTTCTTGCTCTGAATACGCACCCGGAAGTGGCGGTGGGACGTGAAAAAAGCAACAAAGAACCCCACGACCATGAGGAAGCAAGCGATCCAGACCAGAAAAACCCCCGGGTCTCTGTTGGCCTGGAGTCCGGTATAGTATTTGCTTTCAAATTCCTCCAGAAAAAATACATAGGGCGGGTAGGATGCAGGATTCAATTTGGGATATTTTTCAAATATGCCGGGCAATTTCTTCTTGACCATCTCCGGTTGCTGGAATACCCAGAAGGCCTTTTCTTCCCCCTGGGAGGGGTGAACCCTGATGAGGACCGCCGGCCCCAAGCCCCATCTCATGAAGTTATCCTTGATGTCAGCAACCTCGAATTGGCCCTCTTTCCCGGGAAGTGGGATCGCTTTTCTCATGGAAACCACCACTTCATTTGTCTCTGACCCACTCCCCTGCCTTGCGATCTTGAGTTGTATCCGGTCGGGCATCTTTCCATAGGTGGACTGGTAAAATGTGATCCCCTGGAACGTGATAGGGTGGTTGACGATAAGAGGCCCTTCCTTAACCACCTTACCATCGACCAGGAATTGGAGGTCGGAACGGAATTCCTTTGGAGCGCCATTATCGTAGAAATCGACTGTAAACTTTTTGCAAAGGACTTGAAAGGGGATCTTGTAGGGATTGTTCGACTTCCTGAGCCTGATAGTGTCAACGGATTCCCCTTCGGCAATGTTTACGAAGGCCTCAAGACCGAAAAATGACCCAATGATACTTCCCATGAGGATAAGCAATACACTCAGGTGGACGATATAGACCCCCATATGGGAATACCGTCCCTTATCACCGTACAGGAAATATTCTTTCTCCTCTCTTTTATCGGAGATGTTTTTGTATCGGGCCTTCATGAAGACTTTCAATCGCTCCGCCACACTGGTCATGGAGCCTTTTACCGTGAATGTCCTCTCCGGGGGAAGGTTTTCAAAGGGCTTGGACCGGTCCGGCCTGGGCTGCGCCTTGAGGCGTTTCCAGGCCGTAGGAAACCGGTCGATGGTGCAAATGATGAGATTCAGGGCCAGGACAGCGATAATGAGCCTGAACCAGAGGGCATGATACATATCAAAGAGACCCATTCCGTCAAAAATACGCAACACCCCGGGGCTCAGTTTCCGGGCGAATCCTATGGCACCTTCCTGCTGGGGAATGAGGGTGCCCGCGATCGATGCGATGGCAAGGATGATAAGAATGACAATAGTGAGCTTGACGGATTTGAATAGATTCCACACGGGATTTTCGGATTTTCCAGCATCCGGTTTTTGCATGATGTGTCACACCTCAAAGAAAATAACCCAGTAGCGGTACTGGTGGAGATACTGCTGATTATAAATACCTTCCCAAAATAAGCTTCATTCGCAAGAAATCAACCAATATCACGGTTTTTGTAGCGCCGCAATTTAAAAACTACAAAAATACTAGGATAAACCCATCCATTTCACATTTGCACCCGTGTTTTCTGCATTCTCCCTATGGTCGTTCGGGTTATGCAGCGCGATGCAGGGCGGGAATGTTTTCAGTGATCCAAAAAGTTTGACCCTTCAAGGGGAATCATGGTAAAACCCAGACATTTCCACCTTAAGAAAGAGGCCTTTTGTAATAATACAGCGTGACGTTGGAACCGCCGAGGAAAATGGGGGTATTTGTTTTTTATGTTAGATCTTAAGTTTGTCAGATCCAATCTCGAGGACATCAGGTCCATGGTGAAAAACCGTGGATATGATCTTGATATCTCTCTCCTTGAAACCGTTGACAGAAAAAGGCGTGAAATACTGCCGTCCCTGGAGGATCTCCGTCACCGTCGCAATAAGGTGAGCCAGGAAATTGCAGAGATGAAAAAGAAGGGAGAAGATGCCTCCGGGGTGATTGCCGAGATGAAGGACGTCTCGGCAGAAATCAAGGAAAAAGAGGGTGCGCTGTCCCATATCGAGGATCAACTGAATCCCCTCCTTATGATTATCCCCAACATGCCCCATGAGACCGTTGTTGCGGGTGCCGACGAAAATGACAACCCTGTAATACGTACATGGGGTGAAAAACGGGAAATGGATTTCGCACCATTGCCCCACTGGGAAATCGGGGAAAGTCTCCATATCCTGGATTTTGCCCGTGCCGCAAAGATCGCGGGGGCAAGATTTGCACTTTACCTCGGGGCAGGAGCAAAACTGGAAAGGGCCCTGATCAATTTTATGCTCGATATCCATACCAATGAGCACGGTTATACGGAGGTCTTGCCACCCTTTATGGTAAATGCGGCCTCCATGACCGGCACGGGGCAGCTGCCAAAATTTGAGGAGGATCTTTTCAAGGTGAAGGATTGGGATTTCTATCTTATCCCCACGGCGGAGGTCCCCGTGACCAATATACACCGTGAAGAAATTCTTCAGGAGGCAGTGCTCCCCATCAATTATGTCGCCTATACCCCCTGTTTTCGCTCTGAGGCGGGATCATACGGGAAAGACACCCGGGGGCTTATCAGACAGCATCAGTTCAACAAGGTAGAACTGGTGAAATTCTCCAAACCTGAAGAATCATATGAGGAACTTGAGAAACTGACGACCAATGCGGAGGAAATTCTCAGACGACTGGGCCTCCCCTACCGGGTGATCTCCCTGTGTACCGGGGACCTCGGATTTTCCGCTGCCAAAACCTATGACCTGGAAGTGTGGCTTCCGGGGCAGAATCTTTACAGGGAGATATCCTCCTGTAGTAATTTCTGTGATTTCCAGGCAAGGCGTGCAGGCATACGCTTTAAGAGAAAAGGGGCGAGCGGTACAGAGCTGATCCATACCCTGAACGGCTCCGGTCTCGCAGTGGGAAGGACTTTGGTGGCGGTGTTGGAAAACTACCAGCAGGAGGATGGCAGCGTTGCTATCCCGGAGGCACTGATCCCCTATATGGGAGGGAGGAAGTCCATTGCACCAGACCCAGAATGAGTGAAAAAACGACCCACCCTTATACATGGCGTGAATACCAGAAGAGGCTCCACAGGTCTGCCCGGTTAAGAAGTGCACTGGGTAGATTCCCCTTATACGGTTTTTATGGAGGGGGCGCATTTATCCTCCTGGTGTTTTTCTTTTTCGTGGGTTCGTGGATTATCGACGGCCTGGAGCACATCGCCCAGAGGTCACCGAAAAAGGTCATCACGAGTAAAGTGGAGCCCAGGCAGCTGGGAAAAAAAGAACTCCAGCGAATGTTGGTGAACCGGCACATACCGCCTTCTCCGGGGACCCATACCTTCTCCTGGAGGGGCAGGGAACTCACCGTTGAGACGGCTCTTGACGCACAGCTTCAGGAGTATATCAACTGGCTTCTTGCGCGTTCAAAGACCCATATGGCGGCTGTGGTCGTTCTGAGACCCGACAACGGGCAGGTGCTGGCCATGGCGGACTATCGATCCTCCGGGGAAGTAAAAGGAAAGAACCTTACCCTGGAAGCGGATTTTCCGGCTGCCAGCCTGTTCAAGATCGTGTCTGCGGCGGCAGCGGTAGAAGGCCGGGGCTTTACGCCGGAAAAACCCCTCTTCTATTGGGGAAGAAAGCATACCCTCTACAAAAAACAGCTGAAGCAGAAGAAGACGCGATACACCCAGGACGTGACCTTTAAAAGGGCCTTTTCAGGCTCCATTAATCCTGTTTTCGGAAAGATAGGTATCTATGATCTGGGTAAAGAACTGATGGAGGAATACGCAGATCGATTTCTTTTCAATCACAAAATTCCCTTTGAACTGGCTGTTGATATGAGCTTGATTCAGGTGCCTGAAGATAGCTTCGGGCTGGCTGAAATTTCTTCAGGTTTCAACAAGGATACCCTTATTTCCCCGTTTCACGCAGCCCTCATCACTGCGGGGGTGGCAAACGGGGGTGTCATCATGGAACCCTGGTTCGTGAACCGTGTAACAGATGCAGCGGGGGATGTCGTCTATCAGACCCGGCCTGCAGCCCTGGGAAGCCCAATAGGAAAGGATACCGCGAAGATACTCAGGATCCTTATGGAAGATACGGTCCTGTACGGCACAGGAAGAAAGACGTTCAGGGCACTAACGCGAAAAAAGGCATTTAAGGGTATTGCCCTTGGGGCCAAGACAGGTACAATCAACGACAGGATGGATCAGTACAAATATGATTGGATAACCATCTTCGCCATTCCTGGTTCCAGGGAGAAGGGAATAAGTTTGGCAGTCCTGGCGGTGCACGGAGAAAAACTCGGAATCCGTGCGAAGGACATTGGCCGGCTCATATTACTCCGTCATTTCCGTCCCTAAGAAAGGAAGGAACCCATATGTGTGGAATAGTTTGTTATGTCGGGACTCAGGATGCAAAACCCATCCTCCTGGAGGGCCTGAGACGGCTGGAATACCGCGGCTATGACTCTGCAGGGTTGGCGGTGCAGGATGGAGGAGAGATAGGCCTTCACAGGTCTGCGGGGCGAATTATTGATCTGGAGAAAAAGATCAACGATGTGGCCATTCCCGGGTGTACAGGTATTGCACACACCCGCTGGGCCACCCATGGGGAGCCGACCGAAGAAAATGCCCATCCCCATCGGGACCAGGAGGAGAAAGTCTTTGTCATCCACAACGGGATTATTGAAAATTATCATTCCCTCAAGAAGAAACTGGCAAAGTCCGGGGTGAAGTACAGATCTGATACGGATACGGAGGTCCTGGCCCACCTCATCGCCGGCCATTTCGATGGAAGCCTGACGGAGGCGGTACGAAAGACCATGTCCCAGGTGGAAGGGACCTTCGGGTTGGCGGTCATACACAAGGATGTGCCGGGAGAAATCGTGGTGGCCAGAAGAGGAAGTCCCCTGATCATCGGGGTGGGTGAGGATGGCAATTTTGCGGCATCCGATGTTGCTGCCATGGTGAGATATACCAATAAGGTGCTCCATTTGAATGACAATGAACTGGCCAGTATCACGGCGGAAGGGGTCTCCATCTCTACGGCCCAGGCCAAGGAGGTGCAGAGGCCTGCGGAAACAGTGGAATGGCTGCCTGAAGATGCAGAACTGAACGGTTTTCCCCATTTCATGCTCAAAGAGATCTTTGAGCAGCCCGAGACCATCAATAATGCCATGAGGGGCCGTCTGGAACCGGGAGAGGGCGTACCCAAGCTGGGGGGTATCATGCCCGTTTGGAACGATTTGAAAAAATGCCGCCATATGGTCATTGTGGCCTGCGGGACCTCCTACTATGCAGGTTGTGTGGGCAGAACTATCTTCGAAAAGTTGACGGAAATTGACGTTGAGGTGGAACTCGCCTCTGAATTTCGCTACCAGAAACTCAACTTTCCTCCCAATACCTTTATCATCGCCCTGAGCCAGTCCGGGGAGACCGCCGATACCCTGGCTGCCATCCGGGAGGCGAGCAGAAAGGGGGCCACGCTTCTTGGGATTGTCAACGTGGTGGGGAGTTCCATCGCACGTGAGACCGCAGCCGGTATTTACAACCATGCCGGGCCGGAGATCGGTGTGGCCTCTACCAAGATATTTATCTCTCAACTGACCATACTGACGCTTTTGGCGCTTTTGCTGGGGCGTCACCAGAATTTGTCCCTCACAGAAGGGGTGGAGGCGATCAAGGCCCTGGGGGCACTGCCGGATCAAGTAAGGCAAATTCTCTCCCAGGACAACCACATACAGGCCATCGCCGAAAAATACTTTAAGTATAATAACTGGCTTTTTCTAGGCAGGAAATACGGGTACCCTATTGCCATGGAAGGGGCGCTGAAGTTGAAGGAAATATCCTACATCCATGCTGAGGGCTACGCCGCAGGGGAGATGAAGCATGGACCGATCGCACTCATCAACCCTGAAATGCCGACCGTTGCCATTGCCCCCAGAGACGCCATGTACGAGAAGATGATCGGCAACATGCAGGAGGTAAAGAGCCGCAGGGGGCCGCTGATCGCCATAGCCACTGAAGGGGATGAGAAGATCAGGGAGATAGCGGATGAAGTCATTGAGATTCCCCATACCCTGGAGTATCTGTATCCCGTATTGGCCACAGTGCCATGTCAGCTTCTCGCGTACCACTGTGCCAGGTTTCTGAACCGGGACATAGACAAGCCCCGGAACCTGGCCAAGAGTGTGACGGTGGAGTAGGGGAGACCTCTGCCCTTGGCCGGTATAAAGATGAAAATATCATGATTCGTTCAATTATTAATGCGAGTTATTTTTGGGACAGGATACTAGCCGCTTCAAAGATATGACCCTCCCTATTCGAAGACGGAGAGACTGGGTTTGCGGAGTTACAAAGATAACGGGAAGAGCCTGTTTGTCCGCCTTTTTTCGCCTGGAGACGCGGGGTGGGTCGAATCTGCCTCAAAGAGATGGTTTTATCCTCCTGTCAAAGCACCAGTGCTGGGAAGATATTCCCATTCTGGCCCTGGCCACGCCGAGAGCCCTCAGCTTCGTAGCAAAATATGAATTGTTTACAAACCCTCTGGGTGGATGGCTCCTGTCATCAATGGGGGGGATTCCCCTGAACAGGACCCGGCCCATGGAGAGCAGACAGTCTCTCAGGGTCATGATGGAGTTGGTGCGAAACGGAGAAGGGGTCGCCATATTTCCGGAGGGGACCTATTACCCAAACAGAATGGGCCCCGGTCATTCAGGGCTCGTGAGGATGATTGGTTCCCGGTTTCGCATCCCTTTTATTCCAGTGGGCATCAACTATAAGCAAGAAAAATGGCGCACACGGGTTCTGGTACAATTTGGCAAACCCCTTTACAAGGACCCGGCCATGAGTCCGCAAACATTTCTTGAGGAATTCATGTTTCATATTGGGTGCCTTTCAGGGCTCGCTGAAGGGGGCATATGAGAAGGAAAGGGAAAAAAGAACATGTCCGTACTTGATAGGGTGCTCGAATGCATAGACGGCTACCGGGATGAAATCATAGATCTCCAGCGTGAATTGACATCCCGGCCGGCCCTGGGACCAATAAACAAGGGAACAGGTGAGCATGAGAAGGCCCGTTACATTTGGGGAAAACTGGAGAGCCTGTCCCCTGATTCCATGGAGGAGATAAAGGCCCCGGACGAGATGGCAGAGGGGGGGTACAGGCCCAATCTGGTGGCCCGGTGGGAGGGAGACAGCCCAGGCCCCACCCTGTGGGCACTGAGCCACATGGATGTTGTGCCGCCGGGGGATCTTTCACTCTGGGAAACCGATCCCTACGAGATCAAAGTGGACGGGGACAAGATCATAGGGCGGGGCGTGGAGGACAACCAGCATGGAATCGTGAGTTCTTTTATCGCCGTCAAAGCCATCCGGGAACTGGGCCTTCGCCCGATGCGAAGTGTCGGGCTTGTGATGGTCGCGGATGAGGAAACAGGGAGTGAATACGGCCTCGATTACCTTCTCAAAAACCACGGTTCTCTATTCAGCCCGGAAGATCTCATCATTGTTCCCGATAGTGGCAATGATGATGGGACCATGATAGAGGTGGCTGAGAAATCAATGTTATGGCTGAAATTTACAGTCACGGGCAGTCAGTGTCATGCCAGTACTCCCCACAGGGGGAAAAACAGTCTCTATGGAGCGGCCAGACTCATCATTGCCCTGGAAGGACTCAAAGAGACCTTCCAGGAGGAGGATCCCCTGTTCAGTCCGCCCCTGTCAACATTTGAACCCACCAAAAAAGAGGCCAATGTCCCGAATATCAATACCATCCCGGGCCGTGATGTGTTCTATGTGGATTGCCGGGTGCTTCCTCAATACAGAGTTGATGAGATCATTCAGTCGGCAGAAAAGATTGCTGATGGGGTGGCCGAAGAGCTCGACCTCATCATTTCCGTGGAACCGGTTTACCGACAGGATGCCACCAACCCGACCCCTGCAGATGCCCCGGTCGTCATGGCCCTTGCAAAGGCCATCGCAGAGGTGAAGGGACTTGAGGCCGTACCCATGGGAATCGGTGGCGGGACGGTGGCCGCCTTTTTCCGCAGGACAGGCCTTCCCGCAGCAGTGTGGGAGACCGCACCGGACACGGCACATCAACCCAATGAATGGTGCCGGATCAGTGATCT
>JAFDIX010000344.1 GCA_019307805.1 Deltaproteobacteria bacterium
ATGAGAGAATTCAAAGACACAACAAGGGCCGCTCAAAATACACCAAGTCGAAACGTCCCTGGGAGCTTGTCTATTATGAAGAATTTCCTGATCGATCCTCTTTCGTAAAACGTGAGAATGAGATAAAAACCAGGAAGCGCAAAGCATATATAGAAAACCTGATCCGAACGTCCCGCCCCTGAGGGCGGGAAGGTCGCCCCGCCCTATGGGCGGGATCTTTCGACGAGCTTGTGCGCCTCAGGCGCATTCGATCCTCGTCGCTCCCGCCATTATTAAAAAGGCTTGTCATCACATTAGAGATGGGCCTTTTTTATTGAAAACCCAAAGCATGGGGTCAGGTCTTGAATTATAGCATTTTGTTTGGTAAGTAACAGATTATGGCGAGACCACTTAGAATTGAATATCCGGGGGCTGTCTATCATGTTACATCCAGAGGAAATGCCCGTCTCCCTATCTTTTTAATAGAGACTGTAGATGGAAACCTGTCTTTAGGCATGCGGCATCTCAATGGCGTTTATACGCAACGTTTCAACCGCCGAAACAATAGAGTAGGCCATATTTTTCGGGGGAAAGGATTTTGTAGAGAGGATCAAACCGGTTCTGAAAGATATAAGGGAAGTGATTGAGATTCCGAAACGAGATCGGTTGGTGGACCGCCCGCCACTTGAAGAACTGTTTTCATCTGACAATTGGAGAACAAGAAAAGAACGAAACAGGTTGATATACAATGCCCATTTTGAATTCGGTTATACATTGACGGGAATTGCCATACATCTGGGGCTGCATTACTCAACGGTCAGTCGCGTTATTCATCGAAAAACGCTATGATTCAAGACCTGACCCCGAATTCACTTAAGGAGATAACGGGCTATAGAAGAAACAGGGTCTTTGCTTTTAAGAGATATTTAAAGTTGTTTGATTAGACAAGAGTTCATTAAAAAGACAATAACGTCAATATCTTTTGGCAGTGGGATTGTCCCCCCTTTTTTTTGTTCCTGCCAATTAGCCCATTTAGGGCAAAAATCATCTTGATTATTTCCTGACGGGACGCCATAATACCGGGCAATAACCTATCAGGAGTGAATCCCATGCAAAATCCATTGCGATCATTTATAGGCACCATGATTCTGGTTCTCGTCTTGACCGGTTGCGCGGTAGGGCCGGACTATAAAAAGCCGCCCGCGGCAGAACTCCAGGAATGGAAGGATAAGGAAGACCCCCAGATCAAGGCTGAGCCGACGGACTTCAGTCAATGGTGGGCTATATTCAATGATCCTATTCTGGACAGCCTTATCCAGAGTGCCTATGAGCAGAACCTGACCCTTCGCAGTGCAGGGGTGCGGATCCTGCAGGCCAGGGCCGCCCTAGGATTTGCCGTAGGACGTCTCTACCCCCAGTCCCAAACTTTGGGCGGCGGTCTCACCTATAACTCCCTGAGCGAAACCACAGGGGGCAGTCAGTTTGCTGACCTGAGCTTTTCCGAGGCCAACCTGGGATTTGACGCGGCATGGGAACTTGATTTTTTCGGGAGATTCCGGAGAAACGTGCAATCGAACATAGCGAGCCTTGAGGCCACTATTGCCAGCTATGACGACCTCCTGGTCACACTGACCGCGGAAGTGGCCCGGGTGTATGTCCTGATACGCACATTTGAAAACCGCCTTCAAATTGCCAGGGATAATGTGAAGATACAGGGGCGGTCTCTGCAGATTGCGGAGGCACGCTTCCAGGGCGGGGCCGTGACAGAGCTGGATGTGGCCCAGGCCAGGTCCCTGCTGAAGGACACTGAGGCATCGGTTCCCAGACTGGAGGCCAGCATCCGCCAGAGCAGGAATGCCCTGGCCACGCTCCTGGGAAAGCTTCCGGGCGAGGTCGACAGCATGATTGGTGAGTCGGGACCCATTCCCAACCCACCGGCCGAGGTGGCTGTGGGGCTCCCTGCGGAACTGCTGCGGAGGCGTCCTGACATCCGGGCTGCGGAGCGACAGGTTGCGGCCCAGAGTCCGTTGATCGGACGAGCCAAGGCGGACCTCTATCCCCAATTCAGCCTGTTCGGTTCCATCGGGTTTCGTGCCAATACCGGGGGATCATCAAAAGCAGACGGTACGGGAGGCAGCAGCCTGGGTGATGTGTTCTCCGGGGACGCCGTTCAGTTTATAGGGGGCCCGGCAGTTACCTGGAACATCTTCAACTACGGCAGGATCAAGAACAGGGTGCGGATTCAGGATGCACGGCTTCAGCAATTGGAGATCAATTATCAGGAAACGGTACTCAGGGCCTATCGAGAGGTGGAGGATGCCATGGTGGGATTCCTCAGGACCCAGGAGGAGGTAGCGTTTCTTGCGGAAAGTGTGAAGGCATCCAAGCGTTCCGTAGACCTCTCCATGATCCAGTACCGGGAAGGCCTGGCCGACTACCAGAGGGTGCTGGATACGCAACGATCCCTGGTCATTGGACAGGACTTCATGACAGATACCATGGGGAGGGTGCTTACGAACCTGATCGCCATGTACAAGGGACTGGGCGGCGGCTGGGAGATCCGGGTGGGCAAGGATTTTGTGCCCCAGCAGGTCAAGGATGAAATGAAAGAGCGCACCGACTGGGGAGAACTGTTGTCTCCTGAAAAGCTAAAGATGCCGGCCACCGAGGAAGAGGCCTTGAAATGGCGCTCTCCGGATTGGTAAGGTATCCTGCCCGTTACACTGCATTCTAAACAGGCTGCACTTAAAGGGATTTATTTTCAAAATGGGGTGAAAGGTTGCATCTTTCATTTTGAAGGTTTATCCCTTGATTTTTTTTACAGAGGAGAATGCTATAATGCAGGAGCAATGTGACATTGGACTGATCGGTCTGGGCGTGATGGGGCAGAACCTTGTTTTGAACATGGCGGACCACGGATTTTCAGTGGCGGCCTACAACCGCACCACCCAAAAGGTGGACGATTTTGCGGCAGGCCCTGCCAAGGGGAAATCCATTATGGGGTTTTACAGCCCCGGGGAACTCGTAAAAAACCTCAAGACACCCCGGCGGGTGATGATGATGGTCAAGGCAGGGGAGCCGGTGGACGCCAACATCCAGCAACTGGCGCCGCTCCTGGAAAAAGGGGATATCATCATTGACGGGGGCAACTCCTATTATGAGGACACAGAGCGCCGAATCAAGGAACTGGAGCCTCATGGGATCCTCTTTATGGGAACAGGCATATCCGGGGGTGAGGAAGGTGCACGTCACGGACCAAGCATCATGCCCGGGGGCTCAAGAGATGCCTGGCCCCATGTCCAACCCATCTTCCAATCCATTGCCGCCAAGGTGGGGCCCAATAATGACATTCCCTGCTGCGACTGGATTGGCAGCGGGGGGGCGGGGCATTATGTCAAGATGATCCACAACGGCATCGAGTACGGGGACATGCAGCTCATCTGCGAGGCCTACAGTCTCCTCAGGGAGGGACTCGCATTGACCAATGAGGAGCTCTATGATGTCTTTGCGGAGTGGAACAGGGGTGATCTGGACAGCTATCTGATCGAGATCACCAGAGACATCTTCTCTGTGAAAGATCCCAAATCGGACAGGTTCCTGGTGGATGTGATCATGGACAGGGCGGTACAGAAGGGGACAGGACGGTGGACAGCGGAATCCGCCCTCCAATTGGGTGTTCCCACCACGCTCATTACGGAAGCGGTCTATGCCCGCCATTTGTCTGCCCTGAAGGAGAACCGTGTTCGTGCAAGCAAGCTTCTGAGGGGCCCGGAAGGGGCTGTGGCACAGTTCAGGAAATCGGTTGACCGTGATGCGTTTATTGAGGCGGTACGGCAGGCCCTCTATGCCTCAAAGATCTGCAGTTATGCCCAGGGATTTTTCCAGATGCAGGCAGCAGGTGAAGAAAATGGTTGGGGACTCCATTATGGCGACATCGCACTGCTATGGCGGGGCGGGTGTATTATTCGGGCCGCTTTCCTGCAGAAGATCAAAGAGGCATTCGATCGAGATGCCGACCTGGAGAACCTGTTGCTGGATCCCTATTTCAATGAAGTTGTGGAAAACAGCCAGGTAGCCTGGCGTTATGTGGTTTCCACTGCAGCCCAGGTCGGTATTCCAACGCCTGCCTTCAGCGCCGCTTTGGCCTATTATGACGGATATCGAAGCGCCCGGCTGCCCCAGAATCTGCTTCAGGCCCAGCGGGACTACTTCGGTGCCCATACCTATGAACGGATTGATGAAGAAGGGGTTTTCCATTCCGATTGGATGCAACTACGACGCGAACCCGGGGATTAGGCGCAGCGCATGTAACGATCACAAGGCACTATAACCGGGAGGGTATACCCTTTAGTTGCATAAATAAAATGGCAAAATGGGTTTAAAACCAATAATGATAGACCTTTTCAACTTGCATTTTGGAATTCACCGAAAGTGACATCATGAAGCGAATGAAAA
>JAFDIX010000345.1 GCA_019307805.1 Deltaproteobacteria bacterium
TTTTTCTTGATGGCCTCCACCAGATCCTTTCTCCCCAAAATAATCCCGGCCTGGGGTCCCCCAAGCATTTTGTCCCCACTAAAGGTGACAAGATCCACACCCTGCTCCAGCACCTCGCCTGCAGTGGGCTCCTTGAAAAGACCATATTTTGTGAGATCTATGAGGCACCCACTGCCCAGGTCTTCCACTACCGGTATGCCGTATTTTCGACCCAGGGCAGACAACTGAACCCTGTCTACCTCTTCAGTGAATCCCACTATCTGAAAATTGCTCCTGTGAACCTTTAACAGCAGCCCTGTCTCCGGTCCTATCACTTCCTCATAATCCCTGAGGTGGGTCTTGTTGGTCGTTCCCACTTCGACCATTCTGGCGCCGCTCTTACGCATGACATCAGGAATGCGGAAGGATCCCCCAATTTCAACAAGCTCGCCCCTGGAGACGACCACCTCGCGGCCCTTGGCCAATGTCTCCAGACAAATGTACACGGCCGCCGCATTGTTGTTCACCACCGTGGCTGCTTCAGCTCCGGTGAGTTCCATCAAAATTCCTTCTACATGGGTATATCTGCTGCCCCGTTTGCCCCCATCCAGATCATACTCGAGGTTACAGTAGCCGCCGCTGAGGGGCCTGAAATTTTTCAGGACCCGTTCAGCCAGGATGGAACGCCCCAGGTTCGTATGGACGACAATACCCGTGGCGTTGATGACGGGCCTCAGGCTTGGGCGGGCCAAACGGGTCACCCTCTCCATGACCAGCCCCGTCACAAAGGCCACATTCAGATCAGAGGCTTCCTGTGAAGCGTCCCCGGATAGAATAGACCCACGCACTTCGGCCAGAACATCGTGTATGGCCTTGATAATGAGATTGCGGGGATATTGGAGTGCCAGCTCGGCGATCTCGGCTGTGTTGAGGAGGCGGTCGACCGATGGTATTTTCTTTAGCAAGGCCTTTTGATCATCCTGGTGCACGGGCGGTCCTCCCTTTCATTTTCTTGCTCTTTAAAAAGAGTGGGAACTTTTTGTTGAAAAATGCGGAAAATGTGTTACATTTAATATCTCTTTATGGTGGGTGTAGCTCAGTTGGTAGAGCACTGGGTTGTGGCCCCAGTTGTCGCGGGTTCAATCCCCGTCACTCACCCCATCTAATGCACAGAAAATCAGGGGGAGATAATCCCCCTTTTTTTGTGCCATTTAACCATTTTTCAGTGCTTTTGGGAAGTCCCTATCATCCTTGAGAATCAAATTGCTTCAACCAGGCCCATGCCCTGAGTTTTTGGAAGGGCGCCCTCGGGCCGAAGCCTTCGGTTGATCCCACCGGAAACCCTCGACAAAAAAAAGGTTGCAGGCAAGTCCTGTCGTGGGGGGACCATAAAAAAAGCCTTGACGGGACGCGAAAAGGCAGGTAGGTTAATTCCAAATGGTCGTATAGATTACGATAATATCGTATTTGAGGTGTGAAATGGCCATTCAATCCATCCAGAAAGCAATCGATATCCTATCGCTCTTCTCTATTGAAAAGCCCCGCCGGGGTATTACTGAGATAGCCAAAAGCCTCAACCTGCCCATAACAACCGTATCCAGCCTCGTGCAAACCCTGAAGGATGTGGGTCTTCTTGAACAGGACCCGGAAACGCGTAAGTATGGTTTGGGTTCCAAGCTCTTCACTCTGGGGATGATTGTCAACGAGACCCTGGAAGTCAATCAAAGGGCTGCCGGTCCTGCCCATCGGCTGGCCGAAATGAGCGGTCTCATATGCCGTGTGGCCATCTGGGACTATGACGCCGCCCTTGTCACCCTTAACGCTACCCCAAGGGATGCCCAGTTTCTGGCACCAAGAATAGGTCCGCGGGTCGCGGCCTACTGTTCATCGATTGGCAGGACTCTTCTGGCGCACTTAGACCCCAAAGAACTGAATGGGTATCTGAAAAAGACAAAACTGACACCTCTGACTCCCCACACGGTTACGCGTCGGGATCTCCTTAGAAAAGAGCTCAAGCAGATACGTGAACAGGGTCATGCCGTAAACAATCAGGAGCTGAGCATTGGACGCGCGAGCGTTGCGGTACCCATTTTCAGGAGCGGTGGAAATATAGCTGCCTCTATCAGCCTGACGGGAAGTCCCGAGAAGGTGTTGGAATCGGATTTTGAAAACCTGTTATCCATTCTTACGGTCACCGCCCAGGAGATCTCCCGGGAGATGGGGTACCGACCCGAGTCTCCACCGGTTAATATAGGCCAGAGAAAGACAGCATAGGGAGGATACTTTAGGAATGAATCTGATACTCGTTATCATAGACTCTCTACGGCAGGATCATGTGGGAGCATACGGTAATCAATGGATCAAGACCCCCAACCTGGATGTCTTCTGCCGGGAGTCTGCATTATTCAGCCGCGCCTACCCGGAATCCCTGCCCACCTTGCCCTTCCGTCGATCCACTTTGACGGGCAAGCGTGTCTTCCCCTTTGCCGGGTGGAAGCCTTACCCGGCATCCTATCCCTTCTCCGAAGTGTTCGGGCTCACCGGCCTGATTCCCGGCTGGATTCCGATACCCCATGAGGACACGCCGATTTCGGAGTTGCTCACGGGGCGGGGCTATAATACAGGGCTGGTTACCGACTGCTTTCACCAGCACTATCCCGGCATGAACTACCACCGGGGTTATAAGACATGGCAGTTCATCCGGGGACAGGAATGGGACTGCTGGAAGCCCAGTGAGAGTAACGGCGAGCGCAACGCGGCTCTGCCACATATGACCGAAGGCATGATGTGGGAGGAGCGCAAGACCTGGGAACTGGGCCGTTACCTGATCAACAACAGTCCCCGCCACAGCGAAGAGGACTATTTTGCACCGCAGGTCTTCCGGGCCGCCAGTGACTGGCTGGCCGCCAACTATGAAAACAAAGATCCATTTTTCCTCTGCATCGATTGCTTCGACCCCCATGAGCCCTGGGATCCTCCCAAATACTACGTGGACCTGTATGATCCGGATTATGACGGTATCGATGTGGTCATGCCCCTTTATTCCGACAAGGCCGACAGCTACCTTTCCGAGGCGGAACTCAACCACATGAAGGCCCTCTATGCCGGGGAGGTGAGTATGGTGGACCGCTGGTTCGGCCACTTTATGGATCAGGTCAAACTCCTGGGCCTTGAAAATGACACTGTCATGGTGGTGGTCAGTGATCACGGCCACCAACTGGGTGATAGGAATTTTACCGGCAAACTGCCCTGGGGACTGATGCCCGCCCTGCTGGATCTCGTGCTGGCCATCCGCCACCCCGAGGGCGAAGGCGCCGGTGGGATGTTTGACTCCATGGTCATGAACCACGACATCCTGCCCACCGTATTGAGCCTGATGGGGGAAAAGATACCCGAATGGGTTGAGGGCCAAAATCTCTGGCCGATAGTGCGGGGCGAAAAGACCCGGATCCGAGAATATGCCAGCAGTTGTTTCAAGGATTACTACTGGATAAGAAACGAAGACCACGCCATGGTATGCCGTTCCGACTGGAGCGAAGTCGAACTGTACGACATCAAAAATGATCCCGAATACCTGGTGGATATTTCCGGAGAAAATCAGAAACCCGTGCCGCAGATGAAGGCCCTCATGCTGGAGGTCGCCGGGGGGGACCTTCCCGTCCATACGGTCGTAGATCCGTTGCTGGACGGTCTTAAAAAATAGAAGGAGAAAAAATGACGGCCAAAACCGAATTCGCCTTTTCAAGCATTCCCATCCCCAAACGTGAGGAGAAACCGAGAAAGAAAGGCCTGACCATGATGATCGACTGGGGCCTGCCCCTGCAGCACCAGAAGGACTGTCTCGAGGGTCAGGGCCTCTATGTGGATGAGGCAAAGATCGCCGGGAGTATTCACCGGGTCATGCCGGCCGATTATCTCAAAAAAAAGATCCAGGCCTATCAGGCGGAAGGGATCTTTACCTTTCCCGGGGGCCTGTTTACTGAACTGGCCATTGCCCAGGGCAACTACGAGGTCTTTCTGGAGGAGATCAAGACGACCGGTTTTACGGGCATAGAGGTGTCGGACAACCTGATCCGGATCGACCCTCAAAAGAAGAAGGCGGTCATCTCCAAGGCTGTCCAGGAGTTCGGACTGACGGTCATGGGCGAGGTGGGCCGCAAGGAAGGGTCCATGTCGGGAGACGCGCTTATCGCCGATATTGAAAACTGTCTTGAGGCCGGCTCAGCCATGGTGCTGATAGAGGCCCATGAACTGTTTCACGGGGATATCCGGCAGGACGTCATGGACAGTATCGCCAAAAGGGTCCCCATGGAAAAAATCATGTTCGAACTTCCCGTAACCGTACTGCCGGATGTGACCAAAACTTTCAAAACCAAGGTCCTGTTCCGGATGATCAGCCAGTTCGGCACGGATGTCAATCTGGCCAACGTGGAATGGGATGAGATCTACTTTACC
>JAFDIX010000032.1 GCA_019307805.1 Deltaproteobacteria bacterium
TCCAGGGCTCTCAGCTGCTCGAGCTTTTCGGCCGATTCCAACTGCCCGACGGGCAGGGTAACAAATTTGGAGAGAAATCCCATGGCATAGGCATAAAATCCGAGATGTTTGTAATGTCGCCGACTGGATTTGGGATCACGGTAAAAGGGAAGCGGGGATCGGGAAAAGAAGAGGGCAAAACCGTCTCTATCGGTGACGACCTTCACGTTATTGGGGTTTTGGATCTCCTGTTCATCCGTGATTTGGTATTTGAGGGTACTCATGGGAATGTTTCTGTCTTCCATGAGGGGGCGAATGAGTCGGGATATGGATGAAGGGTGGAACAGGGGCTGGTCTCCCTGGATGTTCACAATAAGGTCGTCCTGCTGCAGGTTCATCTTTTGGGATGCCTCGGCAATGCGGTCAGTGCCGGAAGGGTGGCCCTTTTTCGTCATGACCGTTTTGCCACCGAAATCCCGGACACACCCCGAAATGCGGTCGTCATCGGTTGCCACAAATACTTCAAGGACTTCAGGGCAGGCCAGGGCATGTTCATACACATGCTGGATCATGGGTTTTCCGGCAATGGGAGCCAAGGGCTTTCCGGGGAAGCGGGTTGAACCGTATCTTGCAGGAATGATGGCGTAAATTTTCATGTTTTCCAGGGAGAGATATCAGGTTTCCTCATAGGTAGCGCATGCCGAATCCGATTCCCAGGCCGAGACCCTGCTCACCTTGACATTTTCATCTTTTAATCGGCGACCCAGGGATTCAAAGATGTAGCGGGCAATATTCTCGGAGGAAGGATTTTGTTCCCTGAAATTCTCGAGTTCATTGAGAAATGTGTGATCAAGCCCTTCCAGGACCTCTTTGGTTGCATTTTTGATTATCCGAAAATCAATAAGCAAGCCATCCTGCCCCAGTTTTTCGCCTTTCACAAAGACCTCGACTTTCCAGTTGTGGCCGTGAAGGTTCTCGCATCCTCCCTGGTATTCTCTCAACTGGTGGGCCGCTGCGAATTGGGAGACAATCTTCAATTCATACATGGCTGCCTGGCCTGATTAACCTTGCTTATGGCGCTTGCCACATTCAATGCATTTGCCATCGATAATGATGCCGGTGCAATTACCATCGGGGCAAAGCACCCTGCTGTCAATATCGAAACCGCCCTCTTCCTCCTCGATCACGTTCTCCGACACATCGGTGATGGACTCACCGCAGGCCATACAAAAACGGCTTTCCTCGGGTACGACGTGGCTGCAGGACGGGCATTCCTTTCCGGGGATCTCCTGATTACAGTGGGGACATTCCATTTTTATACCTAGCTCTTTCTGGTTGTAACGACTTGAAAGGGGGTGAGTTGCTGTTTGACCCTCACGCTTTTACACTTGGGGCACCTGATTTTTTTATTTTCATGTTCTGAAATGCTCAAGATGAGAGTGAATTTCTTATTACACTTTTCACACGTGAAATCATAAGTGGGCATGATCGGCCTCCTTGAACAGAAAATTTGAGAAAATCAATAATATCTTTTTTCCGGCTTTTGTCAACGCCTTCCATTCTACCTTAGCATAACAAGGGTGGCAAACCTTCCTGTTATCTTTTCGGCCCTGTAGGAAAAAAACAGGTCGTTTCTGCATTTGGTGCAAATACAGGCCAACTCGATGTTGTCCTTCTCAAGACCGGCCTCGAGCAGCTGCCACCGGCTTATGGCCCAGAGATCAAAGTGATTTTCCCTGACCATGAAAAGGCGGAAATCCTTGGGGAAGATCTCCTCGTGACTCACAAACTCGGCGCAACAGGGACCGAGAGAAGGCCCGATGGCGGCCATCAGGTGTGATGCCTTGGATCCATACTCCTTTTCCATCTTCTCTACGGCGGCACCCAGTATGTTCTGGACATTCCCCCTCCATCCACAATGGACGTTGGCAATGATCCTCTTCAAAGGATCACAGAGAATGACGCCCTGGCAGTCGGCCTGCTTGATCATCAGGGCCAGCCCGGTCCTGTGTGTTAACAGGGCATCCCCCCGGGGTTCGGTGTCATCCCGGCCATGGTCCTTGGGGACAACTATATGGCGTCCATGGACCTGTTCCAGAAAACAGAACGCTTGAGCATTAAAGACACTCTTCAGGATATTGATGTTGGATTGGACATCCTGTTGAAGATCACCCGTTCCATTGCTGAGGTTCAGCGTGGCATAGGGCGCCTTGCTTACACCCCCATGTCTTGTGAAGACGGCATGAACCAGAAAAGACCGGCTGGAAAGTTTTGGAAAAAGATAATAGGGAACTTCAGAAGTGCCGGTTTCCAAAGGGGGGAGATGGGGCAATGCTTGTTTGGCAGTCATTTGATGGGGATTGGGTGGTAAGAAATGAGAGGGTGCATTGTCGGGAAGATTTCGCAAAGGAGCCTTGGTCGTGCATCCTTATTCGAACGATTAGCGGCGTGATTTCATCGCCCGGGGAAAAAGATAGATCCCATCACGACACAGACTGTTTTACTTACCGCTGCTTCCTCCCGGATCTGACGGGGTTCGTAAATGCCTGTCACGCGAGGTCCACCCCACCCCAAAGGTGACTCAAAGACACGGCCGCATCACAATTCTCATGAAGGATTTTCGACCCCGCATAAGCGGATTTCGGGTTACAGGGCACCGCTAGCTCCCCATCTAGCACGACCAAGGCCATATGCGACCTTAATCACATGTCAACTCTTTCCTTCAGTTCCTTGCCAACCTTAAAGAAAGGGAGCTTCTTTTCGGCTACGTTGATGACCTCACCGGTCTTAGGGTTTCTCCCCTTGTAGCCTTGGTAGTGCTTGATTTTGAAGCTGCCGAATCCTCTGATTTCCACCCTTTGGCCGTCAATCAGGGCTGTTTCCATGTCACCGAAAACCGTGTTCACGATTTCTTCGGCCTTTTTAAGAGCGAGGTTTTCTGCCTTGGCAAGGGCTTCGATGAGTTGGGATTTGTTCATAAGCAATCTCTCTCCAAGGTGTGATAGTAAATGAACCCTAACCGATGAATCGGTCAAACCGCATTGCACGAACCGTGACACAACCCCGATAAAATAATGAATCAAAAGGGTTAAGTCAAGCCCTAAGTAGGCGATACCTTTAACTTGATATTTCCTTCCCACTGGGTTACAAGGCCGAATCAGTTGTGATAGGAGGGCATTGATAGTGGAGGTATTGTCATGAGAAGGCTGACCCGTCAGGCCATAGAGGATCTTGTTCCCTACCCCCCGGGGAAACCCATTGAAGAACTGGAAAGGGAGTTGGGGATCAGTGGATCCATTAAACTGGCTTCCAATGAAAATCCCATTGGCCCCTCTCCGCTTGCTGTGCAGGCCATCCTTGACAGGGTGGACTCCCTTAACCGTTATCCGGATGGGAGTTGCTACTACCTTAAGAAAAAACTGAGCGGCATTCTCGGCCTGCCACAGAGCCGAATCATCGTGGGCAACGGTTCAAACGAGTTGATCGAACTCACCATCAGGACCTTTCTGGAGCCGGAACACGAGGTGATACAGGCATTTCCCACATTTCTTGTTTACCAGAAGATCGTATCAGGAGCAGGGGGCCGGATGATTTCAATTCCCCTCTCTGAATTTAGAATCGATCTGGATGCCGTTAGTGCAGCCGTTACGCCCCAGACCAAAATGATTATGATAAACAACCCGAATAATCCCACAGGTACGGCCCTTGGGTTGGATGAGATGAGGGATTTTCTGGCAGATGTTCCCCAGGATGTGGTGGTGGTATTGGATGAGGCCTACATTGAATTTGCCTCTGATGAATCCATAGCCAACGGTCTTCTTTTATCAGACACCCATCCCCTGTTAATCACAATGCGCACATTTTCGAAGCTCTACGGTCTGGCCGGACTCAGGATCGGCTACGGATTTGCCTCTGAGGAAGTCGTGGACTATATGAACAGGGTCAGGCAGCCCTTTAATGCCAACACCCTTGCCCAGGCGGCCGCAACGGCAGCCCTTGACGACAGGGAGTTCGTGTCCCGCACCCTTGACGTGGTGAGGGACGGGCTGGCCTATCTTTACGGGCAGCTTGACGATATGGGGCTCCCATACGTGCCGAGCCAGACCAACTTCTTCCTCATCAAGGTTCCCATGGGGGCAGACCGGCTCTTTAAGCGCATGCTCCGTGAAGGGGTTATTATTCGCTCAATGGCCTCCTTCGGATTGCCGGATTATATCAGGATCAATGTGGGCCTTCCTGAAGAAAACAAGAGGTTCCTCTTAACCTTGAAGGATGCCCTCGAAGAATTTGAATCTACCCCGTGAAAAGCCTATGGAAGGTGTGATTACTATTGACGGCCCGGCAGGGTCCGGCAAAAGCACGGTCAGTATCCTTTTGGCCAAGCAGTTGGGATTTTTCTATTTGGATACAGGGGCCATGTACCGGGCGGTCGCACTGCAGGCAGAAAGGGAAGGGGTAGGGCCGGAGGATGGAGAGGCACTGGGTGACCTCTGCAGAAATCTTGAACTCCGTTTCGAAGAAGGGGAGACGGGGCTCCAGTTGTATCTGGAAGAAGATGACATCTCTTCCGCCATCAGAAGCCCCGAGATGGACATGCTCTCCTCCACGGTGTCGGCCGTCGGGGAGGTGAGAGAGGCGATGACCGAACTCCAGAGAAAGATGGGCAGCAGGGGCCGGGTAGTCGCCGAGGGGAGGGACATGGGGACCGTCGTATTTCCCAATGCGATCCATAAGTTTTTCCTCACGGCATCCACCCGAGTCAGGGCTGAAAGAAGATACAGGGAAAGAATAGAACGGGGTGAAAACGTACCCCTGACGGAAGTGGAAGAGGACCTCATAAAGCGGGACGAACAGGACTCCACAAGAAACATCGCCCCTTTGCGGCCGGCCGGGGATGCGATCATTATCGATACCGACACCATGAACATTGAACAGGTCATTCAGACCATCCATGACGCCGTAAGAATGAAAAGTTTATGATTAAATTTGGTTGAAGTTTGTATGAATGTCTGCTATCAAATGATTTTTGTGACTTCTCATGCCAAGCCAACACGTTTAGGGGGTAGCCAAGTCCATGGAGAAACTTGTAGACGAAACAACAGAAAATCCCATCGACGACAACAAGCAGGAAGAAGAAACGGTCGGAGATAATCTGGGTTCGGACGAAACAACAGAAAATCCCATCGACGACAACAAGCAGGAAGAAGAAACGATCGGAGATGATCTGGATTCGAGCGAGATAAAAGATACCGATGAGGATGATGAAGGGTTTCGTGGTGACCAGGATTCAGGAAACTTCATGGCGCTTTATGAAGAGAGTCTCAAGAGCATCCAGGAAGGAGAGCTGGTCAGAGGAGAGATCGTCCAGGTGGATAAGGAGTTCGTTCTCGTCGACATCGGATACAAGTCTGAAGGTCAGATACCAATCCATGAATTTGTTGACCCGGAAGGCAACAATACGGCCAAGGTGGGCGATAAGGTCGATGTCCTCTTGGAGAAGCGTGAGGATGATGAAGGGATTATCACCCTTTCAAAAGAAAAGGCCGCCAAAATTAAGATTTGGGATGAAATCAAGGCCATTTATGAGAAGGGCGGAATCATTCAGGGCAAAATTACATCCCGTGTAAAAGGAGGAATGTCAGTGGACATAGGCCTCCAGGCTTTTCTGCCCGGATCCCAGATCGATTTAAAACCCGTCCGGGATTTCGATGCCCTCATAGGCACGGACCACGATTTCAAGATCTTGAAGTACAACCGAAGACGGTCCAATATTGTTCTATCACGAAGAGCCCTCCTCGAGGCAGAGCGTATGTCCTTGCGGGAGAAGACACTCGAAGTTCTTGAAAATGATGCCGTCCTCGATGGTGTTGTCAAGAATATCACCGAGTATGGCCTGTTTATAGATCTGGGTGGAATAGACGGCTTGCTGCACATTACAGACATGTCCTGGGGGCGGGTAGGACACCCCTCGGAGATGTATCAAGTCGGGGATCCGATTACCGTCAAGGTGCTCAATTTCGACAAGGACACCGGCAGGGTATCCCTCGGTCTCAAACAATTGAAATCCGATCCCTGGAGCAGTGCCGACAATACTTATCCCATTGGAACGAAGATAAGAGGGCGCGTGGTCAGCTTGGCGGATTATGGCGCCTTTGTAGAGGTAGAAGAGGGTATTGAGGGGCTGATTCATGTCTCCGAGATGTCCTGGACCCGGAAGATCAGACACCCCTCACAAATATTGAAGGTTGAGGATGCGGTGGAGGCCGTGGTCCTCAACATCGACTCAGGCAGCAAACGGATTTCGTTAGGCCTCAAACAGGTGGAACCCAATCCATGGGACGTGATTGAAGAAAAATATCCCGTGGGGACCACAATAGAGGGAAAAATAAAGAATATCACCGACTTTGGTATATTTATAGGGATTGACGAGGGTATCGACGGACTTGTCCACATCTCGGATATCTCATGGACCAAGAGGATAAAACACCCGTCAGAGGTCTATAAAAAGGGTCTGGAAGTGCAGGCCGTTGTGCTCAGTATAGACAAAAGGAATGAACGGTTTTCCCTGGGGATCAAGCAGCTCAATCCGGACCCATGGGATGAGGTCCCTGAAAAGTATAAGCCTGGCACCCGGATTACAGGAACCGTGACCAATGTGACGGATTTCGGCATTTTTGTAGAGCTTGAAGAGGGTATTGAAGGACTCATTCACATATCGGAACTGGGCAGCGATAAAGGGGCCAACGCCCTGGGTAAATTCAAGGTTGATGACGTGATCACGGCAAAAGTCATGAACGTCATGAAGGAGAATAAAAAAATCGGTCTCTCCATCAAGAAGCTGGAAGAAGGCGAAGATAGGGACATTTACAGAAGCTATATGGATGACCACAAGGGGGCTACCTCAAATCTGGGCGAATTACTCAGGGAAGGTATGCTTGGCCTTGATCCTCCAACATCGGAAGAAGGGGAGACAGGGGAAGAGCCGACCGATGTCCATGAAGTGGAAGGTGAAATATCCGAAACCGAAACCACTCCGGCTGAGGAAGAGACTGAAAAGGGAGAAGTGTCCTAACACATGCACCTATATCCCAGAGTCCAATAATCCTATTTCTTCTAGCCCCATGATTGCCTGATCCTACCGGCAGTCCAAAAAATATGTCAGGGAAAAAGCAACCCATACTCATCGTTTTTCTTATCCTCGGTTTTGTGGCCCTATTTCTGGGCGCAACAATGATCTTCGTTCTTGCGTTCTTCGGACCCTCTTCGGATTTCTCCTTTGGGGAGAAAATCGGTGTTATCCTTGTGGAGGGGCCAATCACTGATTCCCGGCCCATTACGGCCCAGTTGGTCAAATTCAAAAAGGATGAGACCATTCGGGCCATTATTTTGAGGATAGATTCCCCCGGGGGCGGTGTCGGTCCATCACAGGAGATCTATCGTGAGGTGATGAGGACCAAGAAGACCAAGAAAGTAATCGCCTCCATGGGTGGTTTGGCCGCCTCGGGGGGATACTATATTGCTGCTGCAACTGACAAGATTGTTGCCAATCCGGGGACTATCACCGGCAGTATCGGGGTGATAATGGAATTTGTGCGACTCGAGGAGCTTTTTAAGAAGCTGGGAATCAGCCTGGAAGTCATGAAGAGCGGGGAGTTCAAGGACATCGGGTCCCCCCACAGAAAGATGACCGAACGGGAGAAGGAATTGCTTCAAAGTCTTCTTTCAGACATACAGGGCCAGTTTGTTCGCGCCGTGGCGCGGGGGCGAAAGCTTTCTGAAGAAAAGGTCCGGGAGATTGCCGACGGCCGCATCGTCTCTGGTTCCAGGGCAAAGGAATTGGGCCTTGTAGACCGCCTCGGGAATTTTCAGGATGCCGTAGCACTTGCAAAGAAAATGAGCGGCATAAAGGGGGAGGTCAGGCTAGTGTACCCGGAAAAACCCGGATTCAGGCTACGGGATCTTCTTTTTGAAAGCGCCGCCAAAGCATTCCAGACGGTTATCCAGACCCGCCCCCAATCCCGGATAGAATACAGGTGGAGGGGTGTTCCATCCCCGCCTGACTAGAGAAAGCTGCTAACATCTCCCTTCCCTTCGCGAATGACTTCCGGAACATTCCCCGTCAGGGATATGACACTGGATGGATTCGGGTACAGGGGGCCGCCATCAATGATCACATCAAGGCGCGGACCGTAGGCATCTCTGATGGCGTAGGGATCGTCCAGGCCGGCGCTGGTGCTGATAATAGGCCTTCCCAGAGTACGGACTATGGCGAGGCTGATCTCATTGTCCGGCACTCGGATCCCTACGGTCTTTCTTTTGGTCAACATGATTTTGGGAACCAGTTTTGTCCCCTCCAGAATGAAAGTATAGGGGCCGGGGAGCAGTCTTCTCATGGTCTTGTAAGCATAATTGGTCACCTGGGCGTATCGGCTTATTTCCTTCAGGCTGTCACAGATAATGGAGAAGGGTTTTTTGAGAGACCGGTTTTTCAATTTGTGAATGAGTATGATGCCCTTTTTGTTGAGAAGGTCGCAACCGATGCCATAAAAGGTATCCGTAGGGTAGGTGATGATACCACCGGCTTCAAGAACCTCGCAGGTCCGGTTGATCAAACGTTGTTGCGGATTATGGGGATTGATTGATAGGATCATGCAACGGCTATATACCCTAAAGGGTCATATGCTGTCAATTTGGTTAGGAAAGGGGATTCATCAATGGACCTGGGCTCTTTAGGAATTGTGTGCGCCCTTGTTTTCGGTTTGGTGTTAGGGAGTTTTCTGAATGTGTGCATATACCGGGTCCCCATCAAAAAATCGATCGCATTCCCCGCCTCTCATTGCCCCCAGTGCAGTGAAAATATTCGATTCTACGACAACATCCCCGTACTCAGCTATGCCATCCTGGGGGGCAAGTGCAGGAAATGCCGAACCCCTATCCCCATCCGCTATCCCCTGGTGGAACTCATCACCGGTCTTCTCAGCACAGCCTTGTTTCTCAGATTCGGGGTAAGCGTACAGTTCTTTCTGTATCTTGCCTTTTCGGCATCTCTCGTGGTCATCACCTTCATTGATATCCAACACCAAATCATACCGGATGTGATTTCCATCCCGGGTATCATTGTGGGGCTCATTATTTCTTTCTTCGGATTTACCGGGATGCCGTGGCATGAATCCCTTGTGGGACTGCTGGCCGGCGGTGGATGTCTGTTCCTGGTAGGGACCCTTTTTGAGTGGATAACCGGAAAGGAAGGCATGGGCGGCGGCGATGTAAAACTCCTGGCCATGATCGGCGCCTGGATGGGGTGGAAGGGGCTGCCCTATATCGTCCTGATGTCTTCCCTTGCGGGGGCCTTGATAGGGGGCATTTCTCTCATAGTGGCCGGCAGCGGGATGCGGACAAAGATCCCATTTGGGCCCTTCCTTTCCCTCGGGGCCCTGGTCTATTTCTTTTTTGGTAATGACTTGATCGCATGGTATGTCCGGAATATTCTTTAACGGGGTTCTGTTTTGAAGCTACCATTCTATAGCCTAAGGACAGCAATACTCGCACAACTCATATTTCTCATTGTGGCAGCCATGATCCTGGTGGATGTGGTCATGGTGAAATTCTCTGAAAAGGATTTTGTCCAGAGTAAAATTCAAACCGGTCGCACGGTGATTCGGGCTGTTGAGCAACACCTGGGTTATCTGCCCATCCTCAGCAAGGGTGTGCTCACAGAGGTTGACATTGGTACAAAGTTCAGCCGGGATGTGGCCCAACTGCTCGCCACCGGAGGGTTTACCGAAGCCGTTATTATCAACCAGAGAGGGGTACCTGTCTTCAGAAGAAAATCGTCCTTCGGAGACAGGCATGGAGGTATCCCCCCTGCACGGGAGGCCATGAATCTGGGCGATTGGTCCACGGAACTGAGTGGCGCTACCTGGGGGGTCATTTGGATCAGCAGTGAAAGGCTTCGTATTTCCGCACCCCTTGTGGCAGGGGGCCGGACCTTAGGGGGAATCAGCATCTCCACTTCCCTCCAGCCTCTGTACCAGGACCTTAGGAAAACCCAGAAGATTATTCTTCTCTACATCCTGCTGGACACTATCATCCTAGCAATCGTCGGCATTTATCTGCTTTCTCGGATTGTAGTGCGGCCCATTCATAAACTCCTCAGATTGACGGCAGATTACAAGGAAGGGGACCTGATTCCGACGCCGGCCCAGTCTTCCCGGGACGAGATAGGTGAACTTACCCGATCCCTCAATGTCATGCTTGGAAGGCTTCAAGAAAATAAAAAGGAACTCAAGGGGCACATCACTTCTCTTGAAAAAGCAAATCAGGAACTGGGGCAGGCCCAGGATGAACTCATTCGATCCGAAAAGCTGGCTTCGGTGGGGCGCCTTGCAGCCGGCATAGCCCATGAAATCGGAAATCCCATTGGAATCGTTCTCGGGTATCTGGAGTTACTGCAGAGAGATGATATCGGGGAAGAGGAGAGAGCCGATTTCCTGAACCGTATTGAGAAGGAAATTACCCGGATCAATGTTATTATCAGGCAGCTCCTGGATTTCTCCCGGCCCTCAACCGGAAAACCGGAGCAAACCCATGTCCACGAAATCCTTAGACGCACGGTGGAGATATTGAAACCGCAGCCCATGATGGAGGACATCCAGGTTCTTTTCCAGCTTGAGGCGACCACAGATGCCATCCATGCGGATCCCCAGCAATTGCAGCAGGTCTTCCTGAACATCATCATGAATGCAGGAGATGCCCACGCTGAAGATGCGCAAGGGCAGGCGGTGATGAAAAAGAGGAGCATTCGGATCGAAACAATGGAAAGCGATGATACCATTGTCCTGAGATTCGTAGACAATGGGCCCGGCATTCCTTCTGAAGAACTTATCCATATCTTTGATCCCTTCTATACAACAAAGGATCCGGGGCGTGGCACAGGGCTCGGGCTCAGCGTATCTTACCGCCTGGTAGAAGCCCTGGGAGGAACCCTGCAGGCGGAGAGCGTCATAGGGGAGGGGACTACTTTCATCATTCGCCTGCCCCTTCACAGGGACGGTGAAGAGTGATACACATAACGCGATTTCGTGGCTTAAAACGCGTAAGGCATTGTGTGAAAAATGGAGTCATTTGCGCAAAGGCACACGGTGCAAGGCGCAAGGCTCACGGGTAAAGAACATCAGTTTTTTTACCTTGAGCCTTAGGCCTCGAGCCTTTGGCCATGTCGAGGGCGAATTGAACGTGTGTCAATTGACTGATTTATCGGTCCAATAAAAAGCATTACAAGCACCAGTATCCAGCAACCGGTAACCAGTATCTTTATATTCTGTACACCATGATATGTTGAGATTTGATAAATAGGATGAAAACTATCACAACCATCGAAAGATCGGGTAAAATACTATGGCAGCTGTACGTGTCTTGATCATTGATGATGAAGAAAATATGCGGCATATGCTTCAGACCATGCTGAACAGGGCAGGGTATGAGACGGAAACGGCCTCTGACGGGGTAGAAGGCCTTCGAATGATTGAGACGGGTGGATTTGATTTTGTGCTCTGCGATCTCAGAATGCCCAAGATGGACTGCATGACTTTCCTGAAGAAATGCAGTGAGAAGTACCCGGAAAAGACCTTCATTATGATGTCTGCCTACGGTACCATTGAAACCGCTTTAGAGGCCATGAAGATTGGGGCCTATGACTACATCTCAAAACCCTTTAAAAAGGACGAAGTCCTTCTGACCCTGAAAAAGGCCGAGGAGCGGGAGAGGCTCAAGGAAGAAAACATAAGACTTCAGGATCAGTTAAAGAGGGTTGAGCAAAGATATTCCTTTGGAAACATCGTGGCCCGGAGCGAGGCCATGGCACAGGTATTTGACCGTGTCCAGAGTGTGAGCGACCACAAAACCACGGTTCTGATCACCGGGGAGAGCGGCACGGGAAAGGAACTGATCGCAAAGGCCATCCATTCACAGGGGGGGCGGGCGCCGGGGCCCATGGTCGCTATCAACTGCGGGGCTATTCCGGAGAACCTTTTGGAGAGTGAATTGTTTGGATACAAGAAGGGGGCATTCACGGATGCCGTGCGGGACAAACCCGGGCATTTCGAAGAGGCGGACAAGGGAACCCTCTTTCTTGATGAGATCGGAGAGCTGCCTTTGTCATTGCAGGTAAAACTCCTGCGCGTGCTTCAGGAAGAGGAGATCACCCCCCTGGGTGGCACAGGCACAAAAAAACAGGCACAAAAAAGATCGACGTCAGGGTCATTGCCGCCACATCGAAAGATCTGACACTGGAGGTGGCAGAAGGCAGATTCCGGGAAGATCTTTTTTATCGTATCAATGTCATGACCATCCATCTTCCGCCTCTGCGGGAGAGACGGGGGGATATTCCATTGCTCGTCGGATACTTCATTGATCTTTTTAACAAGAAGTTGAACAAGAGCGTTGAGGGGCTTTCATCCGAGGCGATGCCCCTTCTCATGGGGTATGCCTGGCCGGGAAACATCAGGGAGCTGGAAAACGTTATTGAACGTTCCCTCCTGCTGACCAAGGGGAGATGGATAACACCTGCAGAGCTGCCCTCCAGCATTCTCACAGGAAAGGGTATTCGTACCACACAGGAACCCGAAGACACCCTGTCCCTCAAAAAGGCCATAAAACGGCTGGAGCGGAATCTCATGGCAAAGGCCCTTGAGCTGACCGGCGGCAACCGCACCCAGGCTGCGAAGATACTGGAGATAAGCCGGCCCATGCTCCTCACAAAGATCAAGGCCTACGGCCTGGACAAGAAATGAATTGCAGGCTTAATCAATGCTTATTGTTAGCCGTTGTGTTTATCCTTGCCACTGGACACCCTGCAGCAGCAAGTTCATTGATGGAAGCAGCGTCTAAGGGTGACACGGAGAAGGTGCAAGCCCTGCTGGCGCGGGGCGCTGATGTCAACGCTAAAGACAATAAAGGCGCTACAGCCCTGATGATGGCGGTAGTACTTGGACACATCGATACTGCGCAAGCCCTGCTGGCAAAGGGTGCTGATGTGAACGCCAAAGACAATAATGGCGACACAGCCCTGATGATGGCGGCAGTATTTGGACACACCGTCACTGTGCAAGCCCTGCTGGCAAAGGGTGCTGATGTGAATGCTGAAGACACGAATGACGTTACAGCCCTGATGAAG
>JAFDIX010000346.1 GCA_019307805.1 Deltaproteobacteria bacterium
GAGATATCCCCAGGTGGCATGTTCGATATGTCCTTCACCTGCCGCCCCGGCCACATTGTCCTCGTCATAGGTGATGCCCTGGTAGTTTTCGGCATCCGTGGCATCGTAATCGCTCAGGCTGTCAAAGGGGTCATCGGGAGAGGAAGAGGGCGGCCCCCCCTGGTCATCCGAGGAGAGCCCGGAGGAGAGCAGCACGATAAAGTTTTTCTGGCAATCGAACTCCTGGACCCCCGAGGCCGGTGAGGCATAGAACCCTCCGACCCTGGCCAGACCCTTGGCCAGGGGGGAATAGTTGGTGGTGCCCAGGTTATTGACGTTGTTGACCAGGGCCGAGTCAAGATCGTTGATGGTGGTGGCGTCCTCCTGGCTCGTCACAAACTGAAAGGACTGCAGGGCCGGGGAGGGTCCGCTGGAGGTGAAACTGAACAGGCCGAATTTGGCCTTTCGATCCACCGCAATGGAGACATCGATAATGGCCTTTTTGGCATAGTAGAAACGGCTCTTGAGTGGAAAGTCCGTATCGGTTCCGTTGGTGCCGTCATAGCCGTCATTGTCATAGTTGTTCTTGGAAGCGATGTTTGCCGTGGCCAGGGACGTCCCCCCGGTAATGGTATTGCCCACCTGCATGAAGGCATTGGTCCCGGACTTGTAGCGCAGGGTCGTTAGGGATTGGCTTTCCACCACGGCGGTGGCACCCGTGGCGCCCACGGTGATGGTCTCCCCGACCTGAAAGTTGCCCGAAACCCCGGAGAGTTCCAGCTCCCCGACGGTCTGGAAGAAGAGCCAGTTCATGTAATTCATGGAGTACCGGAACAGGGTGGCATTATCGATAATCCCGGTGGCGGGATCTGCGGTGGATGCCGGATCAAAAGGCAGGGTCACGGTGCGGCCGTTGATGGTAAAGGCGTTGCCGGCTGAATTGAGACCGTGGGTCTCATCCGGGTCCATGGTCAGATCGGGCAGGATGGGCATGAGAAAAAAGTTGCCGGTGGCCTTTTTCCAGACCACATAGCCGTTGGCATTGAAAAACCCGGTGGCCGTTGGAACATCTTCCACCGCATCCACCATACCGCTACCCTTTTTGGAAGCCGGCCCCGCCAGTTCTTCCACGATCTGATTCGGCACAAAGTTCCCGGTGACTCCGGTCACCTTGAGCACCCCGGTGCCGCTGTCATAGGACAATACGGCTCCCGTGGCCAGGCTGACCTGCTGTGTCACCGCATCCCCCGGTGCAAAGTCCTGGTTTGTTACCGCGCTCAGGGTCAGGACGGTCTGGGGGACCTGAAACTCCAGGACATCATATTGCCCGGTAACGTCTCTGGGGGTGAAATCAAAGGTGCTGTCAAAGTCCGGGTGGAAGACGATGTGCTCCATTTCCACCCCGCTGTCAATAAGATAGGCGATATTGGGAGGCACCACGTTGGACTGAAACACCGGCGTGCACACATAGTTGTTCATATCCGGTTCTGTAAAGGCCATTCCGTAAGGGCTCCAAAAGGCCAGACAGGTGAGGGTGATTAAAAGGATTTTGATCCGCTGCATCTTAGAGTCCTCCGGGGGTTCCCACCACTTTTCGATACACTGCCGAGACCGTGGTGGCGGCGTTGGCAGGCCCACTCCCCCGTGAATCCATCTGGTACAGGACACCCACACCACCGCTGGACCCGCTGCCGATCCCTTCCGCGCCCGCGGCAAATTCCGCACTGGCTCCTACGAGATTCTCCAGGCCCACGCGGTTCACGTCCACTTCAACAATATGACTCATCAAGGTGAAGGCGACATCATTGTCCGTATCATGGGGATCATATCCCAGGATCTCTCGTGTGAAGGTATTGCCGGCCCCCAGATAGGTCATGCCCGTACCGGTGAGGTCCGGATCGCCACTGCCGTTGTCAAAGGCCGTGGAAATCAGTTTCGGTGTGACATACACCCCGCTGTCCGCGTTAAAAAAGGCCCGTTTGTAGAAGGTTTCGTTTCTGGCCATGCGGATTTCCGACTCCGTGGTGGTGGAGGCCCATATCCCCATCATGGTCAACAGGGCCATGATCAGGAGTGCGACGACCAGGATAGAACCCTCTTCCTGCTGCAACCTCCGTGTGCATGTTTTCATGGCGCTTTGCTCCCTTTTTAAATCACCCTGGGAATCACCCTTTGAATGGTGACACTCTTGGGGATTCCTCGAAGTATCCATGAAACCGCCAGGGTAACGGTCTTGGTATTGTCATAAACGACGTCTTCGTCCACGGTCCAGTTGACGGCATAGATGCCCCGGGTCAGCGGGGATGGGGACGATGCAATGTCGTCATAGGACTCCTGGATCAGTTTCTCCATTTGATCCGTTGCCACGCAGGTCGCCTCAGAGAGATCCCCGGCAAGACCATTTCCCTGTATGGAGGCCATCTGCATGGAGGCAACCGCGAGAATGCCGATGCTCAAAATGGAAACCGTAAAGATGATCTCCAGGAGCGTAAACCCCTCTTCCCCCGTTCCCCGTGAGCCTTTTCTGATATTTTTCATGCCCTTCATCATACCCTCTTTTATAGCCCCATATTGCGGCACTTGATTTCTGTCGAAATCCGCTGCCGGCGGAAGCCGTCATTCTGGGCAGACAGGATCGTGTTTCCCTGCTGGTCCTCATAACTGCCGGTATTGACTAATCCCAGGTCGGGCCTTCCGGTCCTGGCGACCAGAGTGATCTGCACGGCATTCACTTCATCTATATTCGTTGTGACGTTGCCGTTTCCATCATCATCCAACACATTGCCATCCTCATCCAGATAGACAAAATGAACCGCATCGATGTGTTCGGCAGCAACAACGGGCCCACTCCCTGTATCCTTTGCCAGATGACAGACAGCACCGGAGGCCACCCCGTCATTGATACCGTCTCCATCGGCGTCATTGGTGAGGAAATAGTGAATTTCTTCATCGGGATCATCGCCGTCAAGGTTGGTATCACCATCTTCATTGTCATCCTTGCTGATCTGCATCTCTCCTGCATTGGCAATGAGGATTCCGGCGTCGGCATCCCCGGTGGGGTCATAGCCTGCCGTGCGGACTTCCGACTCCAGATGGTACAATGCCACTCGCAGGTTCTGCTGCATTTCCGCCACCTGGTCCTGGGCGATATAGGCCTTCTGCTGGGAGTAGTAGGCCGCGTAGATGCCTGCCATGACAACGCCTGAAATGGCCATTGCCACGACCAACTCTGCAATGGTGAATCCTTTTTCTGATAAGGGGTTTTTCATTGTCTTTGCTTTACCCGTGACCCTTCCGTGGATCATTCAAAGGCGGACCCGTTCCATTTCTGCAGGCGGACAATGCCTGCAGCATTCGGCCCCACCCTGTAATATCCGCTTTTCCGCTCGTTCGTGATATAGACGTAGGTGCCGCTTCCCGCCGTACAGAACCCCCGCTGATTGTAGGTGATGGTGGTGAATGTGTTGGAGAACCCCGAGGGGGCGCCGTAACAAATACCGCTCTTGTAATCTCCCAGCACCTTTGGTCCGGCGAGCGCTCCGTTTATGCTGTAGCGGTCCGGGCCTGTCTCGCAGATGACACTGATGTCGGCATTCTGTTTCACGGCCTCCATTTTAGCGCCCTGAATGTGTGAATAAAGGTCCCTTGTTGCGCCCCTGAGACGGTAATCGGGAAGCCATCCGGAAAATGCAGGGATTGCCACCGAACTCAGGGTCGAGATGATCCCGATGACCACCAGCATTTCAATAAAGGTAAAGCCTGCGCATTTCTTCTTTGTTCTCTTTTCCGGCCCCATGGTTCACTCCTTTTTTCTATTGCGGCACGCACCGCGTGTTTTATTCATTGCAAGTGGGATGCCACATACCAAAAATGCCGTCCGGCCGCGCCCCACAGCCTTCCTTTCGATATTTTTCCCATGATTTGAAAGATGCCGCGTTGTTCAGTCGGCAGCGCTGCTTTCAGGACGGTGCGGATCGGCCTTGCTATGTAAAAAATACCCTGCCTGCTCCGCAATGCTTTCATAACGCGAATGCACGCATCGCAACTGCCTGGGCATGACAAGTTGAAGGGTCTGTATGTTGACAGAAAAATTTCCCTGAGACACGCCCAGGTCCCCGGTTGATAACGGTTTCAGCCGTTTCCCGGAATAGGGTGACGTGGTCCGGTCACTGACGTCCATGGGGAGTCGGTTTAAAAAGTACGGGATGGCTTGTGCCTGGAAGAAGGGCGGTCTTGCCCAGGGGATGAGACCCTGGGCATGGACGGGAATGTGAAGGACGCTTTTGTTCTTTTTTTCGTGAATGGGAACGCACTGCCAGGGATCGAAATCGCCTTTAACCATTGAAAACTAGTACTTTTTCCGTATTTTTGTGGAATCGCTGAAAAGGCCTTATTTTACAGTCCGTTGCCAATAAATAGACCACAAAAGTGCACCTGCACAGAACACCATGCATGACTAACCACATGAACATCGGTAAAGCCTTGTGGCAGACTCGTTGACAAAGGATCCCCACGTGAAGCCGGACAGGTCTGCACGAGGTTTATCCGCCTCCGGAGGGCGGACAAGCCGTGCCCAGAGGTTTATCCGCCTCTGGAGGGCAGACAAGCCGTGCCTGAGGCAGACAAGTCCGTGGTCCCTTAAAAATACCCGTCTTTCCCTCCGACCTGGCAGACTACCGCGCTGGACGGGCAGGCCCCGGTTCATCCTGAAGAAGAAAAGCAAAAAGCAGGGTCACAATGCCCTGCTTTTTGCTTGCGTCCCCCTCACCCTTCCCTCTCCCCGAGGGGAGAGGGATCACAGCGAAGGGAAGGCTATGCTTCCAGTGTGAATAAAGGCGTCACGAGGTTTCTAGATCATCTATCACCTGGGCTACCATTTCAGCCAGTTCAGAAAGGGCCTCTCCCTTGGCGAGGTCTTTATTCCATTTGCGCCCGCGTTTGCCGTCTATTTTTTTGTACACTGCCTTGAGAAGCTTTTGAGCCTTCTTAATTTTTCCTTTTTGGATCTTTCTGTCGGCAATGACCAGCATATGCCGAAGCATTTTGATGCGGAATTTCGCAAACTTCCTCCGCCCCTTGCCCTTGATGGTCTTTTCTGCAACAGACTTATCAAAGAACTCCAGGACACTCCCCATATCTGCAGCCGGTTCCTCGGGTTCTTCAGGGACCACTCCGTTTCCGGTCACCGTCACGGTCCGGGTCCCAAGATCCGTCTTTCCAAAGGGGGTAATCCAGAAAAACTGGAGATCTACCGTGTCGGAGCAAAACCCCCCCCCTGTGGGGGCATAGGTGATTATCACGGATGCATTTGCCCCTGCCGGAATAATAAAGGGACTGGGCACGGCACCCAGAGAAAAATCCGAGCATGTCCCTGAAAGGGCGACTACGGCCTCCACCTGGGAACTGGCAGTGTGTGCGATCACCAGCTCTGCGGTCATCACCTGACCCACCTGGACATCCCCGAAGGGGATTTCATTTGGCAGGATGATGGTGTCATCCGCCGCTAGCGCCGGCCCCTGGAATAGCATAATAGAAATTATCAGGACCGCCCCCAGCCACATTTTTTTCATCATTTCATTTTTTCTTTCCATACTGTGATCCCTCCTTGTGATCTGTTTTTTTACTCTTTCGCTCAATCGGGATCTTCTTCCATCGTTCTCTTTGTCTTTGGTATATATGCAAATTCAGGGCCACAACAAGAAAAAAAAAAAAAAAAAAACGCGCATCCTTTATTTCCTTTTTTTGCAATGATATTAATGGGTTAATGGCCGCGAATTGC
>JAFDIX010000347.1 GCA_019307805.1 Deltaproteobacteria bacterium
CTACAGGGATGAATGGCGTGGCGAACCGCGCCGAAGCTCTTTAGAGCGAAGGCGGGTTGGCTTCGGCGCAATTCCGCTTTGATACCCCGCAGCTTGCTGCGGGGAGCTTCATTTGTAATCGTATTCAAACTCGGAGGATTTAATCTCGTACTGCGGTCCTTTGTAAACCTTGAGGTATAATTTTTTATGTGCCGGCACCCAGATGATAAAGTGACATTGGCTGATGGGTTCACCAGGATCTTTTACATCGTTATCGTTCCTATCGGTCCAGAAGCGCATATCCGTGAAAAAATGGTCCTGGTGTTCAGTCATGTCTTCCGGGATCTCAATATCTATGCTGTACTCTGCATCGGGGGAAGAGACCAATTCGGTTTTGAAAGGGGTCTTTAAAGAGCCTTTCTCAAAGAGGGATACCCTGTTGTAATATTCTTTGGTCGTTCCGCTTATGGTGAGAATGGAAAAGGGTGGTGATTGTGCCAATGCCACGTTACAGAAGAATAAAAGCATGATTCCCCCAAAGATGGATCGCATTGTTTATCCTCCTCTTCCTCTTACTTTACCCTCTTTGCACTCCATTTCCCCTCCAGATAGCCGTCCTGGTGTGTGGCTTTCCAGGTACCCGAACCTTGCAGGGAAGTGAATGTGCCTTGGGCATCAACAAAAACTGAAACAGGACCGATCTCGTCATAATCGCGCATGGCGGCAGAACCGCTAAAGGTGCCGGAAAAATGATGATTCCTTATTTCCCCACTTCCCTGGCATGCTACCTCACCACCGCCATATTTATCTTCTCGTATACGGGCATTAAATTCCGCCTTCACATAATACAGATTTTCCTCGGACTTGGATTGCCATATGAACATGCTGCTGGTGCCCTTTGCCTCACCTGTAATGCGGAGATCCCATGTTTCCATCTCTGCATTCGTGCCTTCCTTCGGTCCTGTTTGTACGCAGGCGAATGAAAAGAAAAGCAGAAAAGAAAAGAGCATTACCACTGGTGTTCTATTTCTTAACACAGTCATGCTGGTCACCTCCATTACCTCCTATTTCGCAGACGCCACACAGAAGGGCTTATATAATGGTCCCCCAACACCCACATGCCCCTTTTGGCTTCCCTGGCCTCCTGCTCGATGATGAGGTATTGAATCAGATCGAGCTTTTTGGGCGGCACTCCTCTATACACCTCGGCAAGACCCGCTTTGAGCATTTCAATGTTGATGCTCCTGCCCTTCAGAAAGACCTCTCCGACAAGGCTGTTCTTGAGGCCTTTCTCATACTCGAAGATGAAAACGGTTCTGTGCAGGATCAAATCAGTGAGATGGGTCCGTGCCCTGTGGTTGAATGGCTGGCCCTGCTCAGGGGCATCGATGCCTACAAGCCGGACAATGATTGCTTTATTTGAATCTGTGACTTTTATGATGTCACCGGAGTTGACCTGGATGACTTTGAATTGGTCTGCGAGGGATAAACTGGAATAAAAAGGAATAAAAGAGACCAACAAGAGGATTGTTGTGCACCGTCTTCGCATCTTTTCACTCACAAAAGGGTTGTTTCTGAGTCTTTTTATAAAAAACCCTGGTTTCTTTTGAAAAACAGAGTCCTGAATCCTTATGCCTTTTGCGGTTTGCCCATGGCAATGATTTTTTCCGCGTATGCCCTCTGCAGTTCCTTTAAATACGCTTCGTCCGTTCGGCCCTTCAAGGTTGTTACCTCTCCATAACGTTGGGGGATGGTGACCTTTTCCGGTAAAAAGCCGGTGTCAAGGCGATTTTGCCAGCGCAGTTGCTGAACAGTCTTGGCTGTGGCTTCCATGTCAGCGGCCAGGTTCCGGTATCCAATCGTCTCGAGGCAATCGGCCAGCAGATCTACCGTGTACACCTTGCGGGCAAAAAGGCAGGCCACCATAGAGGTCAGTAATATCCGGTCCCGTTCGTCTTCGACCAGAAAGGCAATGGCCTTGTCCACGTCTTGCTCATCATGTTTCTGGTCATAGTCATAACCCCCGGAGTCCAGATGGGAGTGGCGCAGCCCAAGGGCCTGGGAAGTGTAGAAAACCTCCCCGGTGGCATAGCCTGCCATCTCCTGGCCCAGGACGCACGCAAAAGACTCCCCACCGAAATGCACGGCGGCTTTCAAGGTCCCCTGATTCAGCAGACGATAGAATTCATTGGTGCCACGGGCCATGTGTAAGACAGCCTTTTCATAATTTTTGGCATTACCGAATTGCAAAGGCACAATGGTTTCATCTTCAGAGACGATGGCCCTTTCAAGGGCTTCGGTTGCCCATGCCAGGGCCACACCAACGGACATCACGTCCAACCCCATTTTCTCGACGGCATCCATAATGCTCAAGATTGCGAAACAATCGACTATTCCGAGCATGGTTCCTACGGCAAAGATCGGCTCGTAATCGTAGGCAATCTGCCGATAAAAATACTGATTTTCATCAGTGAATTTTTCGCGGACAAACCCGACGTGAATACAACCCACAGGACAGCCGGCACAGGCCGCGTTGCGCAGGAGCGTGTCATCGGCAAATTTTTCACCGGTAACCCCGGTAATGGCCGGATCCGAAGTTTGCTGGAGGTTGCGCCAGGGCAGAGCATGCAGACGGTTGAGCACCGCCAAGTTGGCTGCGGTCCCCAGGTTGTGGTACTTATGCATCATGTCCGTCCGGGTCACCTTGTTATAAACATCTTCAAAAAGTCCGGCATAGGTTTTTGTTTCAGGGAGTACAAAGGCCCCATCTCCCTCAATCACGATTCCTTTCAAGTTCTTGGCCCCCATGACGGCCCCGCCGCCGAGACGGCCGAAATGGCGATAGGTATCTACGTTGATGCCGGCCATTGCGGATCCGTTTTCACCGGCCGGGCCGATGCGCAGGATGCTCCGGTGGCCCGATCCGGGGAACATTCGTCGGAGATGTTTGCCCGTGGAATCCACCGGCTTGCCCCAGAGGTAGTGCACGTCGATCAATTCAAGATGATGGCTGCCGACACACAGGCAAGAAGGCCGGGTTGCCCGCCCGGCAATCACCAGCGCATCCAGGTCTGCAAAACGCAATGCCAGGGCGGAACGGCCGCCTGCATGGCTCTCGGCATATTGATCGTGATAGGGGGATTTAAATGCGCACACCGTTTTGCTCATGAGCGGGAAGTAGCCCGTAAGCGGACCGATGGCAAAAATGAGGGGTTGCTCCGGCGCGTGCCAGGGAAGATCAGCGCGGCAATATTTTTCAAACAATAGTGCTGCCAGCCCACTGCCGCCGGCATATTCTTTTCTGCCATCGTGCATGGCGATTTTTCCGCGGCCGGTACCCAAGTCCATTTCCAATACGCGAAAATGATCCCGGATCATGATGTCACCTCGGCTGTGTCAGGGTCTTTGCCGGGGGGTGTTATCATCTCCAGGCAGAGGTGGGGACAAAATGAGACGCAACGGCCGCAATGAATGCACACGAAAGGCACCCCGGTATTATCCAGATACACGGCATCTACCGGGCAGGCATCGGCACATTCACCGCAACGAATACACAGGCTTTTTTTTACGATGACACCGCCTCCGGTGCGTTGGGAAAAGGCCCCGGTGGGGCATGCCTCACTGCAGGGGGCGGGGTCGCAGGCCAGGCATAATTTGGCTTCAAATCCTGTGGAAAGACCGCCTGAGGACATGATTCGGATTCCCGCCGCAAGCCATGACAACTGCTTATGCACCAGCCTGGCACATGCCACAGAGCAGGAATAACAGCCGATACAGCGTTCCATTCGGGGTGTGGTGAGGATTTTCATGGGATCGGCCTTCTATTGTGTTACTAAAGAATGAAAGCGTTATGGCACCAACATGGGGGATTTCATTCAATCCAGTATAGGAATCCTTGTCCTAGGGGCAAGGTCAGAGTTCAAGGGCTTTGCCATTTGAACGACCTATTCTTCATTATAGTCATAAGGTGTCAGGTTTCAGGTGTCAGGCCCTATGGCAATGAGCTACTATATTTTTGAAGGACGGCTTAATGTGCTGGAGGTTGGATTATGATCAATAGCCCAAGCCGGGCATTTCGGCATGCAAGGTGAGTTCCCTGACACCTGAAACCTGTCGAAGATCCCGTCTGAAGTGAAGCGGAAGCGGGGACATCAGTTGGACCAGAACGATTCTGTGAGTCATGTCCTCCGCCCTCTGTCGTCCGTCCTCCTTGGCGCGCCATAGCCTATAAGGCGACGGCGACTGTCCAATGCCCCTGGACCCGGATTTAGGGCGTGTGGTCAGTGGTGATGCCTCAGACCTCGAACCGGTAAGACGGCTGAGATGGGGTGAGAAGGGCCGTGATCACATCTGCGCCGCAGAAGGTCTCAAACATGGTTGCCACACGGTCTCGTGTAGCCAGGGCGTGGGCCTCACCATCCTCCCCG
>JAFDIX010000348.1 GCA_019307805.1 Deltaproteobacteria bacterium
GCCGGTTTCTATGCAGTGGGGGGGTATACTTCGGCCATGCTCGTCACCAAGCTGGGTCTGAGTTTCTGGCTCGCCCTGCCGGTATCCGGACTGGCCGCGGCCCTCTTTGCCTTCATCATTTTTTCCGCTGCCCTGAAGGCGGGCCCCCTGGTCTTTTTCGGTATGAGCCTGGTCTGCAGTTTCATCGTCATGGAGGTGCTGGGCACGACGGAGTTTTTCGGAGGATGGGAAGGCCTCATGGATATCCCAAGCCCGGAGCTGGGGTCATTCGTGTTCTTCAGCAAGACCTCCTATTACTATCTGGTACTAGCTCTTTTGGTGATAAACATTATCGTCTTTTATGCCCTCTACAAGTCCCGCATCGGCCGGGCATGGACTGCCATCGGATCAAGCATCCGGCTGGCGGAAGCACAGGGCATCAACGTTTACAGGTACAGGCTTGCCGCCGCAGTCATCGCCTGTTTTTTTGCGGGTGTGGTCGGATCTTTTTACGCCCACTATCAAAATATGCTGGTGCCGAACACTTTCAGTTTTATCCTCTCCATCTATGTGCAGATGTATGCCCTCTTAGGGGGTCTCGGTTATTTCATTGCCGGACCCATTATCGGGGCGGGTGTAATGGTGTTTCTGCCGGAGTCACTGCGTGTGACCGAGCAGTTCCAGCCTATATTTTTCGCCGTGCTGATCATCCTGATCGTCATATTTCTGCCCGGTGGCATTTTGAGTCTTCCAAAGCGTTTTCCTATGCTCGCCGGCCTGTTGAAGCGAAAAAAAAAGGATGAAGAATAAGAAAGGGTTGACCGGAGGCCGTTCATGGCACTACTGAGGATTGAAAGCCTGACAAAAAATTTTGGCGGCCTGGCGGCTGTGAATGACCTTCACATGGAGGTTTCAGAGTCGGAAATACTCGGCCTGATTGGTCCCAATGGTGCGGGTAAAACCACGCTCTTCAATCTTGTCAGCGGCTTTTTCCCCCCAACAAGCGGCGAGGTGCGTTTTGAGGGCGAGGTCATCAGTGACCTGAAGCCCCATGAAATTGCCAAAAGGGGGATCGGAAGAAGTTTTCAACAGTCCGTGTTGTTCATGGAGGCCACTGTCTTTGAGAATGTGTTTACCGGATTTCACATGAACTACAGGACAGGGTTGCTCAAACAGTTTCTGCACGCACCATCAGTACGCAAAGAGGAACGGGAGATTAAGCATAGTGCCATGGAGATCCTGGAATTCATGGGGCTGGCTTCACTCAAGGATGAACTTGCCAAAAATCTGCCCCACGGGCTTCAGCGCGTTTTGGGTATCTGTGTTGCCCTTGCTTCGGATCCCACAATCCTGCTGCTGGATGAACCGGTGACGGGGATGAATCCTGAAGAAACCGAAAACGCAATCAAACTGGTAAGGCAGATCAGAGACAATGGCATTACCATTGTCATTGTGGAGCACGACATGAATGCGGTGATGACCCTGTGCGACAGGATCGTGGTGCTCAATTACGGGAAGAAGATTGCAGAAGGGTTGCCTGAAGAGATAAAGGAAAACCCGGAAGTTATAGAGGCCTATTTGGGGCGCGAGGGAGTTTGAGCCGATGCTGCTGGATGTCAGAGATCTAAGGGTCCATTACGGAAAAGCGGAAGCACTCAAGGGTATCTCCGTGGGTATTGATGCCGGGAAAATCGTAACACTCATAGGGGCCAATGGGGCTGGAAAAACAACCACCCTGAGGACCATATCAGGTCTCAAGCAGCCGACCTCCGGGGAAATTCGCTTTGAAGGGACACGTATTGAAGGCCTCTCCCTTCATGAGATCGTCAAACTGGGAATTGCCCATGTTCCTGAAGGAAGGCGGGTCTTTGCCACCATGTCCGTGTTGGAGAACCTTCAGATGGGTGCCTACCTGCGGAAGGATAATCGCAAGATCTCCGAGGATCTGGAGAGCATATACGCACACTTTCCCATGCTCAAGGGAAGAATGGGGCAACCGGCCGGCAGCCTGAGCGGAGGCGAGCAGCAGATGCTCGCAACCTCCCGTGCATTGATGACAGACCCGAAACTCCTTCTCATGGACGAACCCAGCATGGGCCTTTCTCCCATACTGGTGGCAGAGGTGGGAAAGATCATCAGGGATATCAACAAAGAGGGGATCAGTATCATCCTTGTGGAACAAAATGCCCGGATGGCCCTAAAGATCGCCCATTTTTGCTATGTGCTGCAAGTGGGAAGGATCACTGCACAGGGAACAGCAGAAGAACTTGCCGGTGACGAGAAGGTCAAGAAGGCCTACCTGGGCCGTTAGGGGACTGAGGATACATCAAGGAGGGAAAAATGCTCAACAGGTCGGATATTCAAGAAGATGTCTGGATTCCTACACAGTGCGGCAGATGTTATGCCCAGTGCGGTGTCACGGTGCGGCGGGTCAACGGCGTTGCCGTCAAGATAGAAGGGCTTCCGGATACGACCCTGGGCGCAGAAGGGGGTTTGTGCGGCAAGGGGACTGCAGGATTGCAGGTGCTCTACGATCCCAACCGCCTGAACAAACCATTGAGAAGGACCAATCCTGAGAAGGGCCTTCATGCGGACCCCAGGTGGAAGGAGATTTCCTGGGAGGAGGCCCTTGGGGAAATCGTTGAAAAGCTTGGAAAGGTCATTGAGGATGACCCAAAGAGGGTGCTGCTTCAGGGAACCACGTGCCGGGTGATGAGGAACACCACGGATTTTCTGTTCCCCTTTGTGGCGGCACTCGCCTCGGAAAAAGGCCTTCCCAGGGGATGGCCCGGGAGGGGGTCTTCACTGTGGAAACGGCGCCCACGAAAATACCGGTATGGTCCACGCCTCCTGGTCCCACGTCCCTGATTTCAAACTCTGCAATTACGCCATCTATTTCGGTGCCAGCAAGGGTCATGGGTCCGGTCACTCAGCCATGATTACCGCCCGGCTGGCCGCAGAGGCCAAAAGCCGGGGCATGAAGCTCGTGGTCTTTGATCCCATGTGCAATTTTGCAGGGGGCAAGGCCACCGAGTGGATTCCCATTATCCCGGGTACCGATGCGGCCGTTGTCCTGGCCATGTCCAACATCATCATTAATGAGCTGGGCCGTTATGATGCCCACTATATCGCCCACAAGACCAACGGCCCCTACCTCATCGGACCGGACGGCCGTTATGTCCGGGAGAAGGGCAGGGTAGAGAAGCCCATGGTCCGGCCGGGTCCTTTCGGGTTGGGCCCCCCGGCCGAGGTGGTAGGGGATGGGGATGATAATAAGCCTCTGGTATGGGATGCCCTGGACCAGGTGGCCAAGGTGTATGATGATCCCGGTATTAAGGAATACGCCCTTACCGGGGAGTATGAGGTGAAAGGCGTCCAGTGTCGACCGGGCTTTCAACTGCTCAAGGATCACCTCAAGACCTATACCCCGGAATATGCCTCCGAGGTCAGTTCTGTTCCCCCGGAAACCATCTCCCGAATAGCCGAAGAGTTCTCAGATGCCGCCAAGGTGGGGAGCACCATCACCATTGACGGCCATGAATTGCCCTACCGACCGGCCGCCGCCGTCGTATTCCGGGGCGGGCAGGGGCATGAGAATTCCCATCATACCTGTCTGGCGGTTTCCATGTTCAACGCCATTGTGGGGAACTGCGACTTGCCCGGGGGTGCCCTGGGATGGCCTGCCAGGTCGCTGGGATATCCGGGGACCGGGCAACTGAAGTTCGAGCCCTACAAGGGTGTGGACGGAATGATCGAGACGGACTACTTCTTTACCCACAACCACGGGCCATGGCCGTCTCACCTTCCCCATAAATCGGATGATCCATCCATGCAGAGCATATTCACCCTGGCGCCCTTCACCTTTGTCTATGGGGCCAGTGATCGCAAGGAGTTATGGGAAAAACTTGGGCTGGATCACAAGTTTGAGATCATGTTCAGCTATGGATGCAACACGGTGATGAGCCTTGCCAATCCCGATGTCACGGCGGACACCCTCAAGGAGATCCCTTTTCTTGTCGTCTTTGAGATCTTCAACTCCGAGTTGACGGAAGGTTTTGCAGATATCGTGCTCCCCGATACGTGCTATCTGGAGGAAACCTCCTGGGTAGAAGGGTATGCCTTTAACTTCAACTATGCATTCGGCATGGACGATTGGTGCTATCACGTTCAGCAACCCATCGTTGAACCCCTTGCGGAGAGAAGAAACATCAATGATGTGATCAGGGAGATCTGCCACCGACTGGGGAAAACCGCCAATGTGAACGCCTTCTACAACCGGTTCTGTGAGTTTTCGGAAGAAGATAAAATCCTGCCGGATGAAAGGCTCAGCCAGCCTGAAATGTGCGACAAGGTCTTGACCCATTTTTTCGGGCAGGAACATGGCTGGGACTACTTCAAGAAGAATGGTTTTATTCGGTGGCCCAAGAAGGTGGAGGAGGCCTATTGGAGGCACTTCATCGACGCCAGACACGTCCTTTACCTGGAATATATGGTGGACATCGGGGAAAGGGTCAAGGAGATCACCGAAGAGGCGGGTATCAACGTCAGGATGGAACAATACACTCCCTTGATTTCATGGTTTCCGTGCTCCATACACCAACCCAAAGATCCCAGCTATGACCTCATCTGCTTTTCATACCGGGACATTCTTCATACGGGCTCCCATAGCATGGAGCAGCCATGGCTTGATGAGGCCAGTGCCATGAACCCTTATACTTACAACATCACCATCAATACGGACATCGGGAGGAATAAGGGCCTGCAGGATGGTGATCTTATTGAAATCGAATCCACCACAGGGGGAAAGGCCCGGGGAACGGTCAAACTCATGGAGGGCCAACACCCCCAGACCCTTGGGATCGCTGCATGCAGTGGACACTGGACCGATGCAATGCCCATCGCCAAAGGAAAAGGAACCCATTTTGATACCTTGATTGCCTGTGACCTGGACCATGTGGACCCGGTCAGCCTGAATATCGAGACGGCGGCAAGGGTGAAAATTCGAAAGGTGGAAGAGCGGCCCATTTAGATGAATGATCCCATCAAATTGCGAATGAGTGGAGAGGAGGCAAGGAATGAAGTTAGGACGCTTTGTGATTGACACCCATGTGCATGTCCAGAGGCATGCTGCCGGGCCGGAGTTCAAAAAACTGGGCTTGAAAGACCCGAAAAAGATTCAATACAAGGATCTCGCCAAGGTGATGCGGGCCATGACAACATACGATAATTCCAAGCGCCTTATGTACGACATGGAATGCTATGATGTAGACATGTGCATTCTCTGCTCCGCCTTTGGCATGAACAACGATATCAATGTGGAACTGGTAGAAAAGTATCCGGAAAAATTCAGAGCGCTCGCCTTCGCCAGAGAAACGGCGGACAAGGCCATTGCCGGAGAGATCGAGTGGACCATGGAGGCGGCGGTCGAAGAACTGGACCGGCTTCTGTCCACAGGCAAGTTTATCGGGGTGGGTGAAGGCATGCCCTCCAACCCGGGCGGCATGACGGGAGGCAAGACCTACACCCAGACCGATCGAATGGATGAACTGCGCCTGGTCATGGATTTGGCCCGAAAGCATAAGGTGCCGGTGCGGGTGCACAGCGGGACCCCCATGGGATATCCCATATGCTATACCTTCTGGCCGGAGAACTGGCACCCCAACTGGATTCGGGACCTGGCCGCCGAATACCCGGATGTATCCATCATATTCGACCACGGCGGCATGCAGGGGGGGCGCTGGGACAACCAGGTGGAGGAATGTATTCAGGTCGCTGCCAATCACGATAACGTCTATCTGGAGACCGGGTTGTACTGGACCGATCTCTATTACAAGGCCCTGGCAGATCCCAATGTGGGCCCTGAGAAACTCATGTGGGGGACGGACTGGGGGGCCAGTATTCCCGTGCAGACACAACTGGGCATGACACCCCAGACCTATGCGGCCCAGGTGCGCAAGGACGGTATCGTGACACACCAGGTGGATGTCATGGGGTGGAGCCTCAAGCAGGTGAGCCGGCTGGATATCTCACAGGATGACATGAACCTCATCCTGGCAGGGAATGCCCTCCGGGTCTACAACATCGATTTCCCCGTGTCCCGGATGTTCCGCATTGTCAACTAGGGCAAGAAAAAATAACTGACTGCTGAACGCTGACAGCTGCGGGCTTCCCCATTGGGCATTGCCCAATGGGGATTTACATTTCTGAAAGGAGCCCTTCAAATTCCTCTCTCACATAGGCGAGCCTTTCCAGGTCCGCCTCGGTCGGTTCTCCTTTCTTAATTCGCCTTTTGAGGACATCCAGTTCCTTTTCCAGGTCCACCACGGCGTTGAGCATGGCGGTTTGCATATCCGGCACGGCATCCTCTTTCGGGGCCTTCTCAAAGGCCATCTCCTTGGCTTTGAGGATGAGCTGCTCCTTCCAGGTGGGAACATGCACGTCCAGTTTGAACCGCTCCCGAATTTTTTGGGCCAGGGTTTCACAGGGCAGTTCTTCGCCGTGGACCGTGAAGACCTTAGGGGTGCTTTCAAAGTGGCTCACCCACTCCAGAAGGTCCTTCTGGTCTGCATGGGCTGAAAACCCTCCGATGGTGAAGACCTTGGCCTTCACCGCCACGCGCTGTCCGAAGATCTTGACCTCCTTGGCCCCTTCAACGATCCTGCGGCCGGTGGTCCCATGGGCCTGGAACCCCACAATGACAAGGCTTGCCCCTTCTTTCCAGAGGTTGTGTTTGAGGTGATGCTTGATCCGTCCGGCCGTGCACATGCCGTTCGCAGCGACGACAATGGCGGACCCGGCCCTTTCGTTGATGGCGATGGAATCCTGGGTACTTTCGGTAAATTTCAGTATAGGCATGTCAAAGGGATCAAACCCCTCCTTTACAATGGCCATGGCCTCTTCATCATAGTATTTTTTGTTTTTTCGGAATATTCGGGTGGCCTTGATGGCCAGGGGGCTGTCCAGGTAAATGGGGATGTCCGGCAGTTTTCCATCCCGGTAGAACTCGCCGAGAATATAGAGGATCTCCTGGGTCCTTTCTACGGCAAAGGCGGGAATGATGATCTTTTCCCCGTTGGATGCCTCCAGGAATTCCCTGGTGCTGTCCTCAAAGGTTCGATGAAGCCGATTTCCATAGGTGGATTCTATGAAGAGATAGTCCGCGTCAAAGACCTCGTGCGGGTCCCTGACGATCAACTGATCCTTTCTTCCGATGTCACCGGAGAAGACGATCTTGACGGGATTGTTGTCCTCCTCTATCCAGAGTTCCAATATAGAGGAGCCGAGAATGTGCCCGGCGTTTCTGAGGCGCGCCTTGATTCCCGGTTCCGGTTCGATGATCTGATCCCTTTCCATGGAGACGAGGAGTTTCAGGCTCTGTTCCGCATCCGGGGTGGTATAGAGG
>JAFDIX010000349.1 GCA_019307805.1 Deltaproteobacteria bacterium
TTTCCATGTCTTTTCGCACTTTCCTTGCCATGACAGGGCTCTTTCCTGAGGTGGAAACAGCGACCTGAAGGTCTCCGCGGCGAAGTACGGAGGGAACAATAAAGTTACAGTCGGCAGGTTGATCCACGGCATTGACGAGGAGGCCCATTTCCTTTGCCGATTTTCCGATTCTGCTGTTGAGTCTCCGGTCACTGGTTGCTGCGATCACCAGGAAAAAACCCTTCAGTGCCTCTTCTTCAAATTCCTGTCCGATACTCTTGATTTTTCCTTCGTCCACATAGGCATTTAACGGGGGCTTTAATTCTTTGGCAATAACGTGCACCCGGGCTCCATACTCCAGAAGGGTGTCGATTTTCCTCAGGGCAACCGTGCCTCCGCCCACCACAAGCACCTTTTCCCCTTGAAGTTCCAAGAATATGGGGTAGTAAGGCATCTCCTCCGTTCTCCTAATCCAAAATATTTTGTGGATATCATAAATACTGATCAACAAGCTCTGCAATGAATTTCTCGATCTCTTCTTTCCCCCCCTTTTCTTCCAGATCCCCGGCGAGATTCTTGATTTTTTCATAGGTCTCGGGATCACGATGGAGATCACGGGTGGAGTGGTAGGTCCCTCCCCTTCTCCCAAGGCGGTAGATGAGTCGTTCTGAATCAGAAAGTTTCTGATAATCTTTGATCACTTCCAGCATTTTCCCTTTATCTTGAGGCAACTTGCCGCTGACCTCTTCCAGCAGATTCATAATATGATCACTCGTCACGGTGCTGTTGATATTATCCAGATTTTCTATAAAGACATGAATCTCCTCAGCAAGCATATCATCGGTCTGCATCTTGAAATCACCCTGCTTCAGCTTCTCGAAAAGGGGAATTCTGTCGGGTACCCTCAAACTTCGAATACGAATAAAATGGGGATCGATCCGGTTTAAAACCCGGGCGGTGGCTTTGGCATGCTCTTTCCAAAATTCCTGGCCACCGAGCCCCGGCATGACATATTCCGACAGTTCCATACCGGCGGCAATGACCTTCTTCCCCGCCTGGACTTGCTGTTCACCGGTCACTCCCTTTTTCATGAGCTTTAACAGGGGGTCATAACCGGACTCCAGACCCACATGGACCCTGTCAAGGCCGGCCTCCCGGATCTTCTTCAAAGACGCAACGGATTTTGTAACAATGGTCCTGGACCTGGAATAGGTGGTTACCCGGTTGATCTCAGGGAATTTCTCTCTCAAAAACTGCAATACCTCCACCAGATCCTCAGTCTTCATGATCAGGTTATCCGCGTCCTGCAGAAAACAGGCCCTTGTTCCATAGAAGAGCCAAACAGCAATGCTTCTGTAGGCGCTGCTATAACCGGGGTTGTTAAAGACATGACTGATAACACGATCATTGACTTCACCCCTGGAACCGAGTTTCCAGGAAAGGGCTTTGGCATCATCTGCGATGTCCCGTGCGGTCTGAATGTCCTGCTTGATTTCATCAACGCTTCTCAAGGAGAACTTCTTATTTTTGTATACCGGACAGAATAGGCACTGGTTCCAGGGACAGTTGCGCGTAACCCGCAATAATAAACTCCTGGCTTCATTGGGCGGCCTGATGGGGCCCTGCTCAAAACGGTATGTTTTTCCCATTTTCCCTGATTTCCCGATCCTCTCAAAGGATGCCACTTTTTATATGATATACGCCAAGATATATCAATACCTTGCTTTTCTTTCAGAGGAAGCTTTGTGTGAAAGGCAGAATTTTTCAATGATTCATCTACGGGCAAGCATGCGGTCTTTTGCAAAGGCGTGTAAAATGTCAGAATACCTCCCGCAAATATTTGTCTTTGGTCATGGCGGTATAGCCGGCGATGGGAGGGAGAGCGAGGGATGTTTTGGCAAAATTGATGACCTGGTCGTACTGGAATCGCAATTCCATCTTTTCATAATAATACTCAAGAAGTCTCTTTGGGCGAAAGTTTTTATATTCACAAGGAATGGATAAGTAGGGAATCCCTTCTTCCTTGACCATGTTCAGTATGTCACTGCCATTGAATTTGATAAGCGGTCTGAAAACCATGTATCCGTCCTCCATGATAATGGAGGGATAAAAACGCTGTGCCGTCTCCAGAAAACGTCTGCTTTTCCCGGCATCGGAATTTTCTTCCCCTGCCCCATAGATATCTCCCAGGATGTGTTCCATGGAATAGCTGACGATGTCCCAAAGGGAATAGCAGGGCACCAGGACAAGTTTCTCCCAGTGATCTATTGTCTCCTTCAAAATCTTGGCCAACATATTTTTCCTGACTTGCTGGCAGACATGACACGGGTTGGAAGCCTTCTCCAGGGATGCATCGGTTTCCTCCATATCATACCAAAGGATATCAATATCACGTTTTCGCCAATAGGATGAAAGCCGTTCCTTCTCCTGCTCGGTGTATCTGTGCACTGGAAAGGCGCCGGCGTGGGCATTGAAAACAAAACCGAACCCCTCCCCTGCCCTCCTCATAAATTCCATGGCCAGGGACGAGTCCTTTCCCCCTGAATACATCAGGAAAATATTCTTACCGGGAAGTCTCTCCAGGATCTCGCTATTATCATTTTCCCATTGGGTGTAGGCGCTGTTCAAATCCATAGGGTTCCTTTCAGTGTCTTTCCACTCTCATTCTTTTTGAAGGGTTGCTCAAACGTTCCAGGGCGGCTCTGTTGACCGATACCCCCAGACCTGCCCCTTTCAGCGGTCCGGCTTTTCCCCCGGCCTCAAAGGAAACGTTTTGGGTGGTAAGGTTCTCCTTGAGAAGAAAGGCATCATAGGATCCGTCATAATAGACCGCATCTCCGCACAGGAGTCCCAGGGCCCGGCCGGCAGCCGAGAGCAAACCGGACTCACCCAGTTGGCAGCCGATTTGAAAGGAAAGCCCTTTTCTTCTAAGAATATCAATCATTTTCATTGACTTCCGAATTCCTCCGCACTTGGACAGCCTCACATTGACCATCCCAAAATGACCTTTGCGGATAGCCCGCTCCACATCCTTGAAGGAACAGACGGATTCATCAGCCATGAGGGTGATTCCTATTTTTCCTGCTTCCCGGGAGAAAGCAGCAATGCCCGAATCCCCCGGGTCCATAGGGTCTTCAATCACACGTACATCATATTCTTCCATGAGGGCGAGGTGTTCAAAGGCCACCTCGGTGCTCCATGCACAATTGGCATCCGCTCTCAAATCATTTTCATTTCCAAAAATATTGCGAATCATTTTCAGGGCTTGCCTGCTCCGCTCTATATCGCTTCCCATTTTGATTCGAAGGTGATGCATGCCGAGATTTTTTATGATGGCACTTATCTCAGAGATGCCCTTATCCCCACCCAGTGGAATGGCCGCTCCGTACCTGATGGCGCCGGTGGAAAAATCTCCTGGGAAATAGTCCATGACCGATCTGCCCTGTGATTTTCCAAAAGCGTCCAGGAGGGCCATTTCCAGGGCACAGGTGGCGGCGTTGTGCTCTTTTCCCCGGGGAAGGCCGTCCAGGAACTGCCATATGGCGGACACACTGTCAACGTGCCAGGGAAAAGCGCTATTTTCCAGGAACCCCCCTACGCCATCAACAGCACTTTCCTGGGATTCCCCTGTAACGTATGGCCTGGGGGCGCCTTCCCCATACCCCCTAAGGTTCCCTTGGTCGGCAACGACCTCTACAACAATGTTTTTTGCCGAATGCCTGCGTTTGCGGGCATGGGAAAATTCTCTGGAGAAGGGAAGTTCTACGTGATGGACAATAATTCTCTCAAGGATCATGGCGTCACATACCATGGTTATTTTCAGACCGGTCTTTGGATGCCTCAGCAGGCAATTTCATTGCAAAGGCGGTTCCCTCTTCAGGGGCACTTTTTACCTCAATGGAACCCCCGTGGTCTTGAATATTCTGATGGGCGATGGACAGGCCCAGACCCGTTCCGTTGTGCATGCTGCTTTTGTGTTTTGTCGTAAAATAGGGGTCGAAGATTTTATCGATATTGGACTGATCAATACCCACGCCGGTATCCTTGATTTCAATTTCAATCCAGTCCTGTTTTCCCGGTTCCCGTATTCGTCTGGTTGATACCGTGATTCTCCCCCCCCGCGGTGTAAATTCCACGGCATTGGAAATGATATTGAGGACCACCTGTTTTATCTTCTCTTCGTCCAGCCAGGCCTGCTTTGCATCTTTGTCAAAATCCCGGACCACCTCAATCTTCTTTTCGTTGGTCTGGGGTGAAACAAGGAGAATCATTTTGTCAATAAGACTGTGAAGATCGTTCTTCTCAAACCGCGATTCCTTTTTCTTTACCAGATCCAGAAGTTCGGTGATGAGATTATTGACCCGTTCGGTCTCCTCCATGGCAACCCGATAGAAGTCTTTTCGAAACTCATCATCATCATATT
>JAFDIX010000350.1 GCA_019307805.1 Deltaproteobacteria bacterium
TGAACGGACCCTGGGGGTATTGGACGGGTATGTGGATATACTCTGTGAGGCCGATGACTTCGGTCATCAGCGGGGCCAATGGATCTCTCCGGACATGTTTCGAAAATATGTAAAGCCGCGGTATATTGAACTCTACTCTTTTCTCAAGAAGCGATTCAAGGTCAAGATTTTTCAGCACTCATGCGGTGCGGTTTACCCTTTCATTCCTGAGATCATTGACATGGGTGCGGATATCCTCAACCCTATCCAGTTGAGCGCCAAGGACATGGGCGACACAAAGAAGCTGAAAAGGGAATTTGGGGATGCCATAGCATTCTGGTGTGGGGGTGTGGATGTCCAGCAGGATCTTCCTTTTTTGAGTCCTCAGCAGGTCGAGGACGAGGTGAAGCGACGCATCGAGGATCTGGCCCCAGGAGGAGGATTCGTCTTTGCTGCCACCCAGACGATCCAGCCGGACACGCCTCCGGAGAACATCGAGGCCATGTTGCGGACCCTTCAAAAATATGGCGTCTATGGGCAAGACGATCCGGGTGTCTGAACCCGGATTCTTTACTTTGTCATTAAGGCATGAAAGGAGGATATGATGCAACCGGATACCACGACCCTGCTCAAAAAGATAGGGATGACTCATCCCCTGATAGGGTTCTACGATGCCCCGGATCCATCGCCCTTTGAGCCTCTGGTAAGACCCGTGGAGGGGAAATGGGCCTGTGTCTTTATGTTCTACAAAAAGTGGCTTGAGGGGGAAACGCTCCATCTGACCAAGGACAACTTTGGTTGCGGGGGGGCGGGATACTGGCTTTGCCATGTGGAATCCAGGACCCGAGAGGATTTTGTGAAATTTCTGGCAGATGACGAAGGGCTCAAGGCCTCGGGGGACCTGATGAACCAGTGGCTGGACTTTCGTCAGCCCTACCAGCAGGAACACCCCCATCTTTTCATGGGACCTCTCAGGGAAGACCAGTACGCCTATCTCAAGAGCATTACCTTCTATGTCACTCCCGACCAGTTAAGTGTGCTCATGGTGGGGGCCAACTACAACAGCGCCCCGGGTGATCCACCGGCCGTCATTGCCCCCTTCGGATCCGGATGCGGTACCACAATCTCCATGTTTGATGACCTGGCCATACCACAGGCCGTCATAGGGGCAACGGATATTGCCATGCGACGTTTTTTGCCTCCGGAGATCCTGGCATTCACAGTGACCAAACCGATGTTCGAACAACTCTGCGGTTTGAATGAGAAGAGTTTCCTGTACAAGCCTTTCTGGCAGGATCTCAGGAAGGCGAGGGGCCTTACGCCTACATAAGACAGGCTGGAAAATGTGTGCGCGGGGTGAATTGTCGGGCCATGCATGAGAAGAGATGCTCGATTGCCTACAACTGCCATGAGCCGGGACTTCAAACCCATGGGATGGGCTCAAATGGTCCTTAGCCATTCATCAATAACCATGGGTATTCCCAGGGCCTTGTCATTTCCGGTGATCCTGTGCCTGATTTCGGTCTTTGTTTCGTGTGCCTACCCGGGTAAAAAAGAGGTTCATGTGGCAACCCCCCCGGCGGAAGCAGAACAACGGCTTCGGGCAGCGCTCAAGGAATGGGAGGGAATCCCCTACCGCTGGGGAAGGGCGGATCACAAGGGGATAGATTGCTCCGGCCTTGCGATGCGTCTGTATGGAGAAGTCTTTAAGATGCAACTGCCACGCACCACAAAGGAGCAGATGGGCGTTGGTCGACCCGTCCCGAGAACCGGGCTCAAGGCGGGCGACCTCGTTTTTTTCTCCCTGAAGAAAAAGATCTATCATGTGGGTATTTGTTTGAACAATGGGGAATTTGCCCATGCATCGACTTCCCTCGGGGTCACCATCTCCAGTCTTCATGACCCCTATTGGGAAAAAGCCTTTATAATGGCAAGGCGGGCTGACTAGTGAACCGCATGAATAAAGATCATTTGCATGTTTTCCTCAACCCCCGGTCGGTGGCCATTATCGGCGCCACTCAAAGGCAGGGGTCATGGGGCTCATTCATCATCGAAGGATTGCGCTTCTACGATTATTCGGGGCACATCTATGCGGTCAATCACCGCGGGAACAGGGTCTACAATATGCCTGCTTTCAAAGATGTCCGGGAAATCCCCGAGAAGATTGATTTGGCCATATTGACCATACCGGAAATCTCCGTAGAAGCGGCCGTCAGGGCCTGTGGTGAGAAAGGGGTCAAGGGTGTCGCGATTGTCACGGCCGGCTTTGGAGAGGCTGCGGAAAAGGGACTGGAACGGGAAAAGGCACTTTCCGAGCTTGCGCGATCCTACGGGATGCGCCTCCTTGGCCCGAATATCAGCGGTACTTTCAACCTCCATGACGGGTATAATGGATCGAGTGGGCCTATAGGGTACATGCGGCCAAGTCCCCTGGCTGCCGCCTGCCAGGGGGGCTTTGCTTTTCAAGACCTCCTGGCCTCGGGATACCACAGGGGCATGGGGGTCGGAAAATTTGTGCACACGGGGAATGAATGCGACCTTACGGTGACGGACTTTTTGGAGTATTTCGGCAATGATGAGGACGTGAAGGGCATTCTCATGTATGTGGAAACGATCCGGGACGGCAGGCGTTTTATGGAGGTCGCCCGGGAGGTGACCAGGAAAAAGCCCGTGGTGGTTTACAAGGCTGGGAGGACCCCGGGGAGCGCCAGGGCTGCCCAAAGCCACACTGCAGCCCTTGCAGGAACCAGGGAAATCTACGACGGCATGTTCCAGCAGGTGGGTATCATTGTCTCCCCGACCATGGAAGAGTTGCTTGTCCTGGGCCATGCCCTGGTGGAGCGTCCCGCCATGCGGGGACCGAGGGTAGGCATTGTGACCATGGGAGGATCATGGGGGGTGGCACTGGCCGATACCCTGGAAGAGCAGGGGCTGGCCGTGCCTGAGCTGGGTTCCGAATTGCAGAATCGACTGCGCCATCTGGGCATGCCGGAGCGGGCCTCAATAAAAAATCCGGTGGATATCGGTGCGTCCGGCCGATGGAATGAGACGGATGTGATTTTGTCCATCGGGCGTGAGATCATTGCCTCCCGGGAGGTGGATGCCCTGATTTTACACGGCATGGGCAGACCCGGAATGCGCACGGAGAAAGCACTCACCTCCCAGGAGGCATTTCTGGCGGTTGAAAAGGAAATCATTGTCGGCTTCGATGCCCTGCAAAAGGAAGCGGGTTTTCCCGTGCTGATCGGTAGCCACTATTCTCCTTGGGAAAACCAGGCAGTAAAGGATGTGAATGCCCTGGGGGTGCGGGTCTATAACGGCCTCCATGAGATTGCCCAGGTCCTTTCGGGACTGTATGATCGTTATTGTTTCAACGAGGATAGCAGAATATAGCCCTTGACCTCCCAATAAAAAAATGGCTATACTTGGGCTATACCTGGGGAGGTATTCACATGCTTACAAAAATTCAAAAATGGGGGAACAGCCAAGGCCGTCGTATTGCCAAAAGCCTGCTCGCGGATGTAAACATTGATGTCGGTGATGAGGTAGATATTAAGGTAAAAGACGGTATTATTATCGTGTCTCCGGCAAAAAGGAGACGTGGGCTGCACAATCTTAAGGAGCTTGTTGCGCGTATTCCTGAAAACTACCAAACCAGCGAAATGGACTGGGGGGAGCCTGTTGGTGAGGAGGTTTGGTAGATGCCTGTCTATATCCCCAGACAAGGCGAAATCATCGCAATCACTTTCGACCCACAATCCGGACATGAACAAAAAGGGCGCCGCCCTGCTTTTGTCGTGAGTAAGGACTTGTTCAACCGCAGCACAGGCTTGGCTATTGTATGCCCAGTGACAAACACAGATCGTGGTTTTCCCTTCCACGTGCCTATTCCTAAAGGCAGTAAGCTGACAGGCTTTATAATGGTTGAGCAGGTTAAATCGGTCGACTTCCGTTCTCGTCGTGCTAAACGTATCGAACACGGCAATGAAGATTTGCTCTCAGAAGTGCTCTCCATATTAGATGCCTGCATGTATTAACCGACAGGAACATTTCTTCCCATGAACCTGCCCTATACCATGACGCCGGAAATGGTGGCTGATGCGGCCAAGGCATTCAAACCCAAAATCCTCTATCCCTACCATTTCGGCGATACGGACACTTCCAAGCTCGTGGTACTTTTAAAAGATGAACCTGGGATCGAAGTCCGCATCCGCAAAATGCAATAGACCTCTACCTGTGGAACAGAGAGAAGAAGACCCTGGTTTCGCTCCAGGGGATAGGGAAAAGGGGGAGATGTGATCAGGCAAGCACTGTCTTCCCGATTCGGTGCATGGCTTCCTCTACATTTTCGTATTCATTAAAGGCGCTGAAACGTATGTAACCTTCGCCACATTTTCCAAACCCGGCACCGGGTGTACAGACA
>JAFDIX010000351.1 GCA_019307805.1 Deltaproteobacteria bacterium
ACCCCACCACCATGGTGCCGGCCACGCCCGTCGGTATGCCCAAAAGACTGTTTGGGTCCATATAGAGGGCCACAAAGAGCCGCTTCCAGGAAACCCCCTTGGCATTCAGGAGGCCCGGCATCAGGTACGCGAACCTGGCATAGAGCAGCATCAATCCTCCGATAATGACCAGAGGGTAGCCGGCCACACGCCTGGCAGCCTCAAAGATCAGCATGATCGCGATAAATCCCATGACGGCCGTATCCAGGGTTGCAAACCCCGCCATTAAGATCAGATCGGCATAAAAGAGCGCAATATTTCCGAATATCACGAATGGAATGATGGCCAAAACGATGTCATACCAGGGCAGGCGGTCCCTTGGTGATTTTTTTGTCAAAGGAATATTCAGGAAGGTGGCGGAAAGAAAAAGGGCCAAAAAAAGCCCCAGGTACTGCTGTTTGTAAAGTATATACCCCAGATGGGTAGGGATATCGATGATAAAAAGGATACAACAGACAGGTATGGCACTCAGAATGATCTTGGACGCCCAGCCGCTGATTGGGCCCAGAGTCCTGTATTTATTGATTTTTTTCGTTTCCTCGCCCATATTTTCCGCCTTTTCCCCGTTCGGTTCACGCACTCTGCCTTGGGATGATGTGGGGTCCTACGGGTTTAGGCCACGCCCGCCCTTCCCTCCCCCTTCGAAGGGGAAGGGGTTGAGCGGGGGTCCATTGCATCCATGGGTCCCTTTGGATCGGGCCCTGTTGACTACTTCTTTCTTAAGGCCAAAAGATCGTTGTTGTGTTTTTCCAACTCGGGTGTCCAGGCACCCACTTCTTTATAGAATTTGATGGCACCAGGGTGATAGGGTGCCGAGGCCCTTGTGCTGGCAAAGTGTTTTCTGACCCAGTCCTTGAGCCTGGGGTGCTTTGGGGCCAGCTCCTTGTCGTTTTCCCATATGATCTTTGTGAAGATATAGGCCATATCATCTGAAAGATCCGGGCGAGCGGCCACTGCGAAGTTCCTGCCAACCATGGTGATCGGCTCTTTCACGGTGGGGGGGCCGGGTTTCATGTACATGGGGAAGTACCCTTCGAATATACTGTGTATCCTTTTCCAGCTCTCCGGCGTGTCCACAATGCCCAGGTGACGCGCGCCTTTTCTTGCCGAAATGATCTGCCTGAAGATAGGCACGCCCACAGCGCCGTAAGTGGCGTCCGCCTTTCCTTCGATGACCATCTTAGCGCCGGAGACGATATCCGCCGATTTCATAACCTTCACGTCCTTCTCAGAAAGTCCCCCTCCGTACAGGGCCGCCCGGGAGCCCAGATTCAATGCCACAGAGCTTCCAAAGACGAGGATCACCCTTTTACCTTTTAGGTCCTGATAGTTCTTAATACCCGAGTCCCCTGCAACCACCTGTCCCGCCGGAATGCGTGTCCCGAGCATGAGAAGCCGGACATCGAAGCCTTTGCCCTTGGTGATTTTTTTGTAAATGGATTTCCCCCGATAGGCCATGCTCAGATCGTCATTGGCTATCATCACCAGATCGCACTCCTGTGTGGGGAACATGGATAGACCATGCAGGGCCATCTGGGGGAGCACTTCAAGTGTTGGGCCCCCATGCTTATCAAGAACATCGGACATGGCAGCGCCAAAGGTGTACATAATGGCCCCCACGGGTGCTGTCGCAATGCGAAGTTTTTCTTTGGCAGCAGCCTGACCCGGACCCTGGCCCATAAAAGCCAGCATGGTCACCAAACAGATACATCCACATACCTTTGCCAATCTTTTTGCATTCATTCCTTTCCCCTCCTTTTTAATGATGAATAAATTCTTGCATGCCCGTTCATCTACACTATCTTTAAAAGTTTCTCGGCGTTGCCGTGGTAGAACTTTTCCTTGTCCGCCTCACAAATGGGCAGGATGCCCAGGGATTCGAGTGATTCCTTGCTGGTCTCAAAGGGATGGTCCGCCCCGAATGCAATGAGATCCGCCCCGACGGCCATGTAGGCGCAGATCAATGCGGGCAGGTAATGCATCCCGCTCGAAGTGAATAGAAAATTTTTGTTGATATAATAGCTGGGCCTGTTTTTGATTTTGGGCCTCAGTTCGGGCGCGACCCAGGGTTTCAACCAGTAGAAATCAATGCGATACAGCCAGAAGGGGATGCCTTCACCCATGTGGCCCAGCACGATCTTCAGCCCCGGATACCTGTCAAACAGGCCGCTGTAAAGCAGTCGCATGGTATGCAGCGACGTCTCTACCCCAAATCCGAAGGGAGGGCCGGCCAGTGGGAAACCATATTTCTCAAACCCCTTGATGATGGAAGGGGCCGGCCAGGTGGGGTGAAGATAAATAGGCACATCCAGGCTCTCCGCAGCCTCGAATACGGGCCAGAATTTTTCGTCATCCAGGTATTCGCCCTTGGCATGGGAATTGAGCTTTGCCCCTTTCATTCCCAGCTTTGTTACGGCACGTTCCAGTTCCTTGGCCGAGCCTTCAGGATCCTGGGGCGCAATGGCCGCCAGCCCCACATAGCGATCCGGGTACTTTTTTATGGCCTCTGCCAGTTCATCATTGGTCTGTTGGGCCATGGCCATGCCGTCTGCAGGGTCGAAGTGGTCACAACCGGGAATACACAGACTCAGCACCTGGATGTCCACGCCGGCCTCATCCATCTCGGCAATTCTGCCCTCACCCAGGTCCAGGAGTTTTTCTTCCAGTTTCAAACTCCTGGGCGCCCAGAGACCGTCTGACATCCACAGCCGGTAGCCATTTTCAACGACTTCCTCGTAGGGCAGGTCCTTCCTGGATCGCAGGTATTTGAGATATTCTTCCGTGTAAAAATGGGCTTCAAGATCTATCACTCTCATCAATTATTCCCCTTTCTCTCGATTTCGATATCAAATGCACGGATAAAATCGAGGTCCATGGCGACGAAGGCGTCCAGGATCATGGCGAAACCCCGATAAAAGTCCGTCCGGGCATGGTTTTGCGCCTGTTCGCAAAACGCACCGACCCAGTTCCCCAGGTGATTGCTCAAAAAGGCCTCTTCATGGGCAATGGTTTCAGCAACTGCTTCATTTTTTGACCATTGCTTCTGCTCCCTCAGGCAGAGAAGCCTCATAAAATCCAGTTCAATGCAGAGATAGTCAGGGGATTCATTGACCCGGTCCTCCGGCATGAGTCCGGCCTTTCTGTAAAACCGTTTAATCTCCAGAAGAGACTCCCCCGCATTTTCCCTGCCCCTGTAAAGGGTTTCATGGGGAGGTTTCAGGTCATGGTGCCCTGTGCCCCGCATGATCGCCGTCCTGTCCACCCCCATTTCCTCAAGGACCTCCTCTACCGGTCGGCTCATTGCCAGGGAGTGGTAGGCATTTACATAATCAACGCCTGACTTGAAGGTTGCGCTGTTCATATCACAGCAGGTTTCCAGAAATTGCATCAAATCATCGCCCATGATCCTGTCCAGGTAGTGCTGATCAGGAATATGTCCGAAGACACCCACAAGAAGATCGTAAACCCTCGCCCTTCCCCCGGCGATATCGGCCATGGTGTTATTGTCTTTGAGGTGCTTTCTACCCATCATGATTTCAAGGCACTCAACCGATCTTCAAAAAAATAATGATTGAACTCAGGAACACACACACCCCCACACTGCCCAGGGCGAGGAACCACTCATTGGTGGTTGGTGCATACTTGGGCAGTTCTTCATAACGGCTGTAGGGTAAGGGCAGGGTCGGTGTGATCTGGTATTGCCTCATGAGATGTGATTTTTCCAAAAACACGGCGCAAAGAATCAGCAGGGATGCAACGGTGAGAAGCAGGTTATTTTGCGGGGCGAAAATCTGAATGATGACTAGGATAAGGAGGATAAGGGTGTCCAGGGCGAGGATCTTTTTCTGATCAAATCCTTTCCTTTTGTTGCTCAGGTAGGCGATATGCGCCCCCATGAGAGGGATGAGGGTCAGGACCGTCAGGATCAGCAGAAGCCGGACCATATTAAAGGGTGCGATCCCGGAGGACAGGGAAATCAGGGTAATGAGCGCCGCTCCGCCCCACAGGCTCTGGGCCAGGGTATCCAGGCCAAGAAAGGGCTGTGATCTGAAACCCGCGCCGACCCGGGACAAAAAGAAGAGGGTATGGATCATGACAAATCCCAGGGCGGCCATGAGGCACAGCACCGACCATATGGTCGTAATCGCTCCTGTACCGGGCACCAGCCCCAACAGAAAAATCACAATGAGAATGCCGCACAAAGAGAGCATGTAGAAATCCCATGTGAGCGGGGATGCAAAATTTTTCCCGCTGAGGATCTTCATGCCCCGGAATGGTTTTCCCAGATCCGAACCCAGCAGGAGTCCCGCCGCGACCAGGCAACCGAAAGCGACGGCCGCTCCGATATCGACCAGGGGGCGC
>JAFDIX010001007.1 GCA_019307805.1 Deltaproteobacteria bacterium
CTCCCGAATATCGCGCCCGTCCCGCCACAACGCTGAAGAAGCAGGGGAAAGCCCCAGTCTTGTGGGTTTGGATTCCTTTTTGAGCACCCCTTTCATCTTGGCAAAGGTGGTGTATTCATCAAGGTCCACCTTGCTTTTGACATAGGATGCCAGACTTTTTGTTTCATCCCTTTTGGTCTCGATCTCTTTATTGACCCTCAGGGCCACCGCATCGCTCACGCCGGAACCATAGGAGATAAGCAGAACCCTGTCTCCCGGATTGGCAATGTCCAGTACCGACGCTAGACCGGTGAGGACCGATGCGGCGCCAAGATCTCCAACGATATTGACATGATCCCCTGCCTCAAGCTGCTCAGGGCGCACATTTAGAGTTTTGGCCGCCTTCGTCACCATGCGTGCATCCGGTTGTTGCAACACCACGTGTTGGAAATCATCGATAGTGGTGTTCAACTTTTTCAAAATGCCATCTTTTGCTTTAACGATATGTTTTAAATAACCGTAATTCCGTGTAAATCTTGGCTCATATTCTTTAGGATATGGAGAGTCCACTTCCCTCCAACGGTCCACGATATTGCTTGAGTAGGTATATGCCCCCTCGATATCGGCGATGGTATTTTCCCGGCCCAGGAGAATCGCTGCTGCGCCGTCCCCACAGTTCATTTCCTCGGGACTGCCCGGAGACACGGAGCGGGCTTCAGAGCCAATGACCAGACCATACCCGATACGCTGTGATTCTACAGCATCCTGGCATGCTTTGAGGGCGGCAAAGGCAGCTCTGGGGGATGCCGTGAAGTCCGCCACATCCATCTCATCCTTGGTCCGCAATACCTCCCCAATGATATTGAGGGAGGAAAGTTCGATATGCGGACAGGAATCCGTACCCAGATAAATAGCATCCAGTTCACCTGACGCATCAATACCGCCACTTTGGACCGCGTTCATGCACGCCTCGGTCGCCATGGTGATGACATCCTCATCATGATACCGGACGCTGTTCTCTCCCCTGCCCCCGGTGGACCAGGCCTTTCCAATAATTTTTCGATTGATACGGTATTTCGGGATATATACGCCGTATCCCACAATTCCTGCTGCCATTCCTTTCCTCCTTAGGATTTTTGAGCGGATGTTTCCGGTGTGAGCATTTTCGATATGAGCTGAAAATAATCTCTGCCAAAAAGAGAAAGCGTCTAGGGGGCATACTGGCCTATGCGTTCGGAAAGGTTCAGAACCGCCTCCTTTTTCTTTTTCATGGAGGCCTCCGAAGCATTCACAAAGGTAATGGCTTCAGTTGAGCAGAAGCGTACACACAGAGGATCACCGCCACAAAAATCACACTTGATCACCTTGTTATCGATGGGATCGTATCCCATCCCTCCAAAGGGGCACACTGTGATGCACATTTTACAACCGATACATCTGTCATAGTCTATATTTACCTGGCCAAGTTCCCGATCACGCCCCAGGGCATTGACCGGGCAGGCATTCACGCAGGGCGCATCATTGCACTGCTGGCACATAAAGGGCATCATAAAGCCATCCCATTCCCACTTGACCACCTGGATGCGACTCCTGCTGGGATTGCTGGCGCCCTCGTGCTTGGCGGAACAGACGGCTTCACACGTCCTGCACCCCGTGCATTTCTCTTGATCCACTAACAGCATTTTTTGCATAACGCACATCCTTCCATTTTCACCTATAACAGGTGTGATGGTTCTTGGTCCAAACCAATTTTTTTCAGGGTCGTCTTGGTGGGCAGGCCCTGACGGTTCCAGCCGTGGAATTTGTAGTATTCATTGAGCATGCCATTGAATTTTTTCTTGTCGATCTTCTTTCCTTTGACCACAGGCAATCCGCCGGGCACTTTTTCAGCATAGTAGCGTTCCGGAAGACGGTCGTCCTTCCGATCATATCCCGCTTCCCGGTAGTTGAACATCCGCTCAAGGGTGTAAATCCGCTCTCCGATCCCTTTCAACTCCTCAGGGGAAAGGGCCATGCCGGTGATATATTCGATCATCTTAGACCATTCATTCCAGCTGGGCATGTGGGGGCTGAAGAAAATGGTATGGAATTTACAGGTTCCAATGGCATCCACAACCGCATAGATGCGTTCCATCATCCAGATCTCCCGTGCCTTGCCCACATAGGAGCTGAAATCCGAGGACATGGGCCCCCCTTCAAAGGTCTCCTCCAGCACCTTTTCCGGAAGGTGGTACAGATCAATGGCGGGCCTGCTTCTGAGGTGATCGCATCCCCTGGAGGCAGTGGCAATGCCCAGGGCAAGCCCGGGGGTGGCCCTCTCGTCGGAAAGCATGTTGCCCATCCCCTTGATATGGAGGAGGTAGTATTCTGCTTCCGGCTTTTTGAGTTTCTTCAGGGCCCTGAGCGGGCCTTCAGCAAGG
>JAFDIX010001008.1 GCA_019307805.1 Deltaproteobacteria bacterium
AAGGATTGTCGTCCGCAACCCCACGCGCCGGGTGTATTTCTGCCGTAACTGCCCGACCGTCATCTTCAAATAATCGGCAATGAACTCAATCTCAGGCTTGGCAACCCAGATATAACCTTCCCCGGGCCCCGAGCAGCACGCTCCACACTCTTTGCACTCAAAATACAAACCGGCCACGTACCACGGAGTCTTGTTTCTAACCATAGATTTCATAGATTTCAGATCCGGCAGACATTATTCATGCTACCAAGTTCAATCACCCCAGTGTTGAGATTCGATAGTTTCTTGGACTGCTTCTTCAAGAGCGACAAAAGCGGACAATCTCCGCAGAGGTGAGAAATCCTTGATGTATTTAGGGATCAGCTGAACAGCCGTGTTGGGACGAAAGTTCTTTCGACGCCGGGTGCCTTTCTCAGTAGCATCGCGCAACAAATCATGAAGAACTCTCTTGGGATCTGGCAGACGTTCAATACTCGACGGGCTGGGAAGATTGAGCTGTACAGTTCCATTCGGATTTCCCGCAGCTTGCCTGATGGCATCGCTGTCAAAGAGCAACCACGCTTCCGTCATTCTAGTGGGCACCACGCAAATGGTGATAGGTATCTCATCATCTGCACGCGCATCCTCCACAGCTTGCCTTATCTCACTTTGTCGGTGCTGCAAAGATGCTGCTTCTGCATCACGATGGACAAACAACAAATCGCAGGGATATATGCGTATGCTTTCGCGAATCTTCTTGTCAAATTCCTGTGGTGGCTTTCTCAGCAATCGAAGATCGGCCCAATGAGACTGTATCGGCAAGCGAGGAACATACAGTCGCAGCAACCAATTAAGTATGGGCATCAGGGCTTTGTCAGCAGAACCGTCAGAAAGTAAAGTATACTGTAACTCCTCCATTTGTCTCTATTCTATGGGATTCATGCCAGGGAAGTATGGCGCGGGAAGTATGGCGCTATATCCGGGCGATCAATAACACGCCTTGAACGAGGAAGCCTCGCTCTTGTTTGAGACTTTGGTCGATCTACATCATCCTCCTCAACATCAGGTTTGGCCGGAAGAACGGGATTAAGATAGGCCAGCAGGTCTCCCAACTTGCAGATGTCAACTTGGTCCGGCGATTTTGTTCTCCACGTATTTTTTGTCGAAGTGGGTTTTCAAAATCCACCGGCTCGCTAACGTCCGTCGCAATATCCTGCAGAAGTCTTATCATGGCTGGGATTCTCGCAGGATGAATGCCATTTTCCGGTTCCTCGAGACACAGAATCCCTTGTACTTCAGGGTCCTGTTCCAGAACGCCAAGTGCCAGGAATCGCAGAGTTCCATCGGACAACGCACGAGCAGCATGCGAGGTCCTATCCCTCCCTGTAACATTGAGTGTGAGTAGTTCTCTCTTCTCATCGCGGTCAATGGAGACCCTGTACACGTCATCGATCAATTCGGCCAATCTGTTTGCAATCTCGGCACATACCCTTGAATTTCCATTATTGCCCGCCTGACCTCGGCCATTTTGGGAGGCCAGCCTATATAAGGTTGCTGCAAGGTGTGAACCGTTTGAAGTGAGTTTAGTGGGGGCAGAGAACTCATCGGGTCTTCGCAACGCCGAGGGCTCGAGTTGCAGAAGACGCCAAGATCGCATTTCCCGGCGTGCGAGCAGCGCTGTCGGACTCTCCGCCGCATTTGTGGCCGAAAGGACCGTTCGAGGCAGGTTCTTCGCCAGCCGGGAAAGAGGTCTTCCGTGTCGACCGTCCTGATGAAGCTTGATAACTCGATCTTCGTCTTGCTCGCCTGTAGAGATGTAATCCTTGCCGGACCGCTGGCCGCGTATTGCTGAATTGCGCCATGCTGGTCTGTGATCAAAACGCAGGTGTTTCAGGGCGTCACGTTTCCTCATATAAGTAAGATGTTCTCTCAGTATCTCAAGAGAACCCAACGGGCTCAAGTTGTCATTCTTCCTGTACGCAAGGATCAGGGAGTATCGCAAGAAGGTAGTTGTGGCATTCGCGATCTCGCCAAGATCGTCCTTGCCCTCCAAGGGCACGATCATCTCTGCTTCAAAGGACATCTCCGAGGTGTGCTGATCGCCATATCTTTGGAAAAGGCTGCGAACGTCGGCTGTGCGCCCGCCGTTGTCATCACCCCGCACGGTCAGAGCCGCTTCCATTAGTGGACGATCGGCAAGCGCGCTCAGAAACCGAATGGCATCGAACAGGTTTGACTTTCCGACCCCGTTAGGACCGGCGATGCAGGTAAAGGGGCCGAATCGAACATCCACGTCGACGAGGTTCTTAAAGCCGGAAACTTTCAAGCGAGTTAACATAACTTCACAGTCTCATTTTGCTGATATGCCAAGCACCTCAGCAATCATAATCAGAAGCCTTGATACTCATTCTTA
>JAFDIX010000352.1 GCA_019307805.1 Deltaproteobacteria bacterium
CAATGCCGAAATCACGGGGTATTCTGTCCAGGGTCTTGTGTTTGTTGACCAGGCTGTGAAGGTTCTGATGAAGCTTTTCCAGTATCTTATCTTGATCTGATCTCTTTTGTTCCATAAGATGGCAACAGTAAAGAAACTTAACCATTTTGTCAAGATTATTATCATATAATCATTATTAAGTATGTCCTGAACAATATTAGATCAGTCGGAATTAATATACCTTAGCGATTCACTGGGAATAATTCTGATGGAAACACCGTCAAAGAGCGGAAGGGAGGGCGCAACACGATGGTTCGGGAGAGATGATTCAGCTCTGCCCCGCTGGCGGCCCACTGTTTTTCACATGCTATTCCATGAGGGAGGGGAGATAGAGCGCGATCGCCGGAAATAAAAAAATGAGAAGAATTCGCACGGCGTCAACAATGAGAAAAGGAACGATCCCCTTAAAGATCTTTGCAACAGGAACATCCTTTGCGACCTTTTGCAGGACAAAAACATTCATCCCAAAGGGGGGTGTGATCTGCCCTATCTCGGCCATGGTGACAACGAGAACGCCGAACCAGATGAGACTAAAGCCCAGTTCGCTCACCACAGGTCCAAAAATGGGGACTGTCAGGATAATGGCCGGGATGATGGGCATAATGCACCCCAGGATCACGTAAACTATCAAAATGGCCAGAATGGTCAATGACCCGGGCACGTTTAGAGAGACTACGAGGTCGGACAACATAAAGGGGATCTGGGACCTTGTGAGGAAGTATCCAAAAATGCTGGCGCCGATCAGCATGAGAAAGAGCATTGAGGAGGTGTTGATCGCGTCGCCCAGGGCCGCAAAGATCTTTTTCCAGTCTAACTTTCCTTTCAGAACGCCGATCAAGAACGCACCGGAAGCGCCGATTCCGGCTGCTTCCGTGGGGGTAAAAATGCCCCCGTAAATACCCCCGATCACCAGAATGAAAAGAACAATGATGCCCCAGGTATTCTTGAGTGAAATGATCTTCTCCTTCAAAGTGGAAGAGGATCCTGGAGGCCCCATTGAGGGCCTGATTTTACACAGGATGTATATGGTGATGATATAAAGGAGTGCCTCCATGACGCCCGGGACAATGCCTGCAATAAAGAGCTTCCCAATGGATTCCTCTGTAATTCCGGCGTAAATGATGAAGGGGATGCTGGGGGGGATGAGAATCCCGATGCTGCCCCCGGCAGCAATACATCCGGTAGCCAGGCTGTCGGAGTATTTGGCCCTTTTCATCTCCGGCAGGGATATGGTCCCCATGGTAATGTTTGTAGCCAGGCTGGACCCGGTCACCGCTGCAAAACCCGCGCAACCGCCCACCGTGGCCATTGCCAGACCGCCGGGCATCCTCCCCATCCAGGTACGCAGGGTGCCATAGATCTCTCTGCTCATGTCGGCATAGAAGCACAGCACCCCCATGAGAACAAAAAGCGGGATCGTGCTCATGGCATGGCCTGAGGCAGTCCTAAAGGGCGAGGTGCCCATGAGTGCGAGGCTGGCATCCGGATTGACCAGATAAGAGAAACCCAAAAACCCGACCAGGGCCAACACCGGTCCCACGGACATCTGGGAAAAAAGCAGCAAAAGCATCAGGAATATGCCGAAAAGTCCGGCCCCAAGCCTGCCGATTTCCCATGGCAACCATTGAAACCAGAGGGGAAAGGTAACGAGAACCAGGACAAAGGCGCCATCCATGAATAACCACAGAAAGGGTTTTTTACAGAGCCTGAAAACCTCCGACACTGAGTCAATAAAATCTATGAGAAAGAAAAGGCAGAGCAGGACACTGCCTAGGGCAACGACCCACATGAAGGGAAAGTTGGGGATAAAAAGCAACCCCGAGGTTGTGCCTTCTGCCCGAAGGATCTCCGCCTTTACGATGCTGCGCCAGGTTACCAGAATAAAGGCGCCCAGGCAGAGAAAATGGGTGGCACTGTTGATAACAGCCTGCCCTTTTTTTGAAAGACGGGTTACCAGCAAATCAATGGAAATGTGTCCAGTCTTGGTTTGTGTAAAGGCCAGGCCGGTGAAGACGATGAAAACAAGCATAAACTCGATGAGTTCATAACTGCCTTTGATAGGCCTGTTAAAGAAGTAGCGCAGGACGACATCCAGGGTAATGAGTAAGACCATTACGGCAAGGATCACCCGTCCTGCGCCATCCGCTATTTGACTGACCGGTTTGACGACCCGTTCAATGGTTCGGGCAGCATTATTCAGACTCATGAATGGACGAAGCCTTTCCCCAGGATGCTCAGATTATTTTTTACTGTATTTCTCCACGAGGATAAGCGCATCATTCAACACTGCCTTACCGGGGAGGCCTTTGGCCTCCATGACCTTCACCCATTTGTCATAGGCCGGTTTGCTGACCGCTACCCACCTGGCCCTCTCTTCCGGAGACACCTCTATGATCTCCTGTCCACGCTCCTTGACGATCTTAATCCCTTTTTGCATCTCTCCGGTAACAGCACGGCAGAGAGTATCCGGCATCATATCGGTTGTAATTTTTGTAATGGTCTTCTGGATGTCAGGAGAGAGTTTATTCCATGTTCTTTTGTTCATTGCAGACCAATAGGGTAGACCCCCCAAATGAATGTTCGTGTGGTATTTAGTGACCTCATAGATCTTCCTCGCCTTGAAAATACCCCAGGCAAAGGCGACCCCATCGGTGACCCCTTTTTGTGCGGCCTGGTACACATCCGCCAGACCCATTGTCACGGGAGTGGCCCCCAGCATCTGGAGGGTTGCCGCTGCACCGGGGGGGCATGCCAACTTCATGCCCTTGATGTCTTCCAACTTTCTCACAGGCTTCTTGGTCGTATGAATTTCATAGGGCAGGGTGGTCCATAAAAACAGGACATGCACATCATCATGCTCTTTTCTCATCTGTGGGTACTTGTTATAGAGTTCCCCAAGAACCCGTGCACCGACAAAGGTATTGGAGCAAAGGAATGGGAGCTCCATCACGCTTATGAGGGGAAACCGCCCTGTTTTCATGCTGTGTGCCATCCAGCCTATATCGGCTATGCCGTCTACAACGGCATCATACTGATCCTTGTCTTTGGCCAGTGTCTGGGTAAAATAAAATTTTACCTTGACCATGCCGTTGGTCTGCTTCTCGATCTCTTTGGACCAGGGGAGAAAGGCCTTTTTGTATGGCGAAGCCTTTGGCGGAAAAGTGCCGGCGAAACTCAGTTCCACAGGCTTCATTTCGGCCTGTGCCATAGATGGTGACATGACGATGAACGACATCAAAATGAAGATGAACCCGACGCTGAAAAAATTTGTCTTTTTCATTTTTTCCCTCCTATGAAGTTTGTTTTTTCTCTGATGATCCCTGCGAAATAGAATTGACCCATCCCGCTTTACCTCAACTTTTTGGGGTGCGAATCAGTTAAAATACCAGATTGGGCAGAAAGAGAGCAATCTGCGGGAATATTACCAACAGCACGACACAAACGATCATACAGATGAGAAAAGGGACAATGCCTCGGAATATGTCCTGCATGGGCACGTCCTTGGCCACACTTCCGATGGCAAAGACATTGACACCGATGGGCGGCGTGATCTGCCCCATCTCCATGGTAAGTACCGTCACCACCCCGAACCAGATGGGGTCGAATCCAAGGGCGACAATGGAGGGGAAGATGGTAGGCAGGACCAGGAGGATCATGGGGATCACATTCAAAAGGCACCCCAGAACCATGAAGAGAATGATCACCGCGGCAAACACAACATATCTATTGACCTGCATTTCTGTAACGAATTCCGCCAGGGCAAAGGGCAACCGGGTGGCCGCCAGGAAGTACCCCAGAATCCCCACGCCGATCAAAATCATGAGGAGCTTGGTGGTTATCTTCAGGGTATCCTCCAGGGACAACCGGATCATTTTCCTGTTCACACGCCCTCTGAACGCCGCGTACACAAAGGCCCCCACCGAACCGATGGCGCCTCCTTCCACAGGGCTGAATATCCCGCTCAGTATCCCGCCCAGAATAAGCACGAAGAGCATCAGCATACCTATGACACCCTTGAGTGAAACGAGTTTCTCCTTGAAGGTGGTGATCTCTCCCCTCGGGGCCAGCTCAGGACGGATCTTTGCAATAATGTAGATGGTCACCATAAAGAGTCCGGCTAAAAGCAGGCCCGGGACCATACCGGCGATAAAAAGCCTGCCGATGGACTCCTCCGTCACAATGGCATAGAAGATGAACCCCACACTGGGCGGGATCAGGATTCCCAGGGTCCCGCCGGCGGCCAGGCAGCCGGTCGCCAGGCGCATGCCGTACTTCTGCTTTTTCATCTCGGGAACGGCAAGGGTTCCCATGGTGACTGCGGTGGCCAGACTGTCTCCGCACACGGCGGAAAATGCCAGTCCTCCGGGCAGACGCCCCAGCCAGATATTGGCGGTTCTAAAGAGATCCTGGCTGATCCCGGAATGGTAGGCAAATTCTCCCATGAGGACAAACAGGGGCACAACGGTCAGCATGTAGGAGGCCGCGGTATTGTAGGAGGCTATCCCCAGGTTGCTCAGGGCGGGAAGCAGTCCATTGTAGACGGCAATCATCCCCAGAAAGCCCGTTAATCCCATTCCGAAGCCGATAGGCATTCCCAGAAACAGGAGCACGAAAAGGAGACACATCCCCAGAACTCCCATGGTTCCTCCCTCCAGGCCTGTAGGCGCCAGACCCGCCATGGGAGCGATCACCAGGAAACATGCCAGGATAAGGGCGGGGATCAGCCAGGGCAAACGGCGATCTTCCATAGACCTCTGCAAAGCCTTGAGAAAATCGAGCAGGACCACAAAGACAATGAGGATCGCACCGAGGGCGGCAACAAACCGGAAGATCCAGATGGGAATCTCAAGTGCATAGCTCACCTCTTCGATCCTGATCTTCTCAATGCCCTGCCGGATAAGCTGGGAAGACATCAAAATAAAAAAGAGTAGGGAGAGCAGATAGACAAAACTGTCACAAATGTTTTGAACCCACTTGGGGAACTTGGCGAGAAGAAACTCAATACGAATATGCCCATCACTGAACTGTGTAAATGCAATCGCCAGGTACACAATGAAGACCATGAAGAACTCTTCGATCTCGATGCCGCCCGGGATGGACCCTTTAAAAGTGAGACGGGACACCACATCAATAAAAACCGGCAGGGGCATGATAAGGAGCAAGGCGGCACTGATATTATTGAAGACTCGACTTGTGGGGCTGACGAATTTTTCCAGACCCCCGATAATCTTATTCAAAATGGCTGTCATATTCAGCAAACCCCCAATTCTTTTCTCATCAAACCCGAACCCCGAGCCCTTCCCAAGTCTTCAGAGTGAACTGCCGATGTGTAGAGCCGGCATGACCAGCCGCGGTATATATTCAAGGCTACTGACCATGCGCTTCACATATTGAAGGGTCATAGGAACAAGAGTAAGTTCCTATGACCCTGTCGGGCACATTCTGGAGAACCCCTATTTTAGGAGCTCGTCTGCCAGTTTGATGGTATCTTCTCGAATCTTTCTTGCGTTCTTGAGGCCCTTCTTTTCCAGCTTTTTCATAAGGTTTTCGTGAATAGGATTCACCTTGGCAAGCCATCGCTTCTTTTCGGCAGGGGGAAGGTAGTAGAAGGTGTGCCCCTCTTTTTTAAACTGTTTCTCGTCCTTTGCGGCCCCATCGTCGAGTGTTTTTCCGAAAAGCCGTGACATTGTGACACCCGTCGTATCGGTCATGATCTTCTGGAGATCAGGGGGCAGGCTGTCCCATTTCTTCTGATTTATGGCTCCCCAAAAGGGATTTGCCATGAGACCGAACATGGTGTGGTATTTGGCTGCATCGGAGATTTTCTTGGCCCTAATAGGCGCAAGGGGACAAAAGACGCCGTCAGCCATTCCCCTTTCAAGGGCGAGGTAGGTATCGTTGGGGCTCAATTCCACAGGATTGGCGCCAAGTGCCTTGGCCATGGTCCTTGCAGGAGGCAGCCACACGATGATCTTCATGCCCTTCAGATCTTCCAGTGTCTTGACGAGTTTCTTGGTCGTGTGGAGTTCAAAAAGGGCGCTGATATGGGTCCACAGGAACTTGTAGTCAGTATACTCCGCTCGCCACTCCGGCCACTTTTTGTAGAGTGCCATGGTCGTCAAACTGCCCGAGGTGGCACTCTTGAAAACCAGAGGCAGATTGATAATCTCCGCCAGGGGGAATTTGCCCGGGGTGAAGGCCTGGGGCGAAAAGCCCATGTCCACGGCACCCGACACAACGGCACTGTAATGTTCCTTTTGCGGTGTCAGGGCTCCCGGAGGAAAATACTGAATCTCCAGCCTGCCGCCGCTCATCTCTTTCACCTGTTTTATCCAGGGCATGATACCATTGACTATGGAGGGGTGTTTGGGGAAATATTCACTGGCGAATTTGATCACGTATTTTTTCCCCCCCGAAGCCCCGGCAGGCATACTCAGGGCCACCATGGCGACTGCTACAACCAAAAGAACCAATGTGGATTTGCTAATGAGTTTCTTCATTCTGTTCCTCCTTTCAGGTTATAGATTGATATTCTCCGCAAGCCGGACAGCAACAACCTGTGCTTGCACCGTTACGGGCTGAAACCGGTGGTTTGCATTCCGTCACGGCCTTGGTCTCAATCCGTCAATCCGTCATTACCATACATTCTAAACCACCCATCAAATTTCAAAGTTCAGGATACTATTCAGAACAAAGCCCGTGGTCAAGTTATTCAAAAGGTGATTTTTCCCCATTCTCACATAAAAAAAGCTCCGAATGAGGTGAGACCTACAGGTAGCTTTGTACATTATTTTACTTCTTGCTGTTTTTTTTCTTCCTGCCGTTCCCTCCCGAAGATTCGCCCCCATAGTAGAGATGTGCGGAAATCTTTCCCGCAGTCTCCTTTAGCAGGGCTACCAGGGGTGAACCACCTTTCCATGAAATTTTCTGGGAAAGTCCGGCTATGACAGCAGCAGCCACAGGTTCCCCTTCATGGTTATAAACGGGTGCCCCGATGGCATTGATTCCCAGATTTACTTCTTCATTATCGATGGCAAATCCTCTTTTCCTGATTTCTTTCATCTCCCTTTCGAGCCTCTTCTGACCCGTGATGGTATTGGGAGTGAGACCCAGCAAATTTCCTTTAAGAAAGCGGTCCCTTTTTTCCTTTCCAGAGAAAGCGAGAATGGCCTTGGCTCCGGCTGCGGCATGCACAGGCCGCCTGTCACCGACCCTTCCCTTGATTCTTATGGGTCCCCCCCCTTCTGCAATATAAGCAATAACCGCGCTCCTCCCTGAAACCAGTTCCAGAACGACTGTTTCTCCAGTCTCATCCCGAAGGTGGTCAAGAAACGGCTTTGCAATTTGCGTGAGATTGTCGTTCAAAGATTCCTGGATAGAAGAACTCAAATCAATGACAGAGGGGCCCAGCACAAATTTCTTTGACTCCAGGTTTTGACGGACAAATCCGTAATCCATGAGGACATGCAGGAGTCTGCTGACCGTCGACTTGTGATACCCCAGCCTCTCACTCAGCCGGACGGTCCCCATCTCCTGATTGTGGGGGGTAAAGGCCATGAGTATCTCAAGGGCCTTTGCCAGGGAATGGTGGGTGCTCGTTTTGTGTTGCATAGATCGCATCCTTGGTGCAGGGAATGGTGGGTGCTCGTTTTGTGTTGCATAGATCGCATCCTTGGTGCATTAAGTGCAACTGATTATTTCTAGCCCATCCCCTGGTGCTTGTCAACCCAAATGGGAGATTTCTGCAGCTCGGCATTGGGACCTGCCGGGAGTGAGCCCGGGACTGAAATGCTCCAGGCCGAATGGCTCAAGTTGAGTCACTTCGGGATGAGCACACTCCCTGTATTTCTGTATTTTAATTTTTTTTCTAAGGAAAGTACCAGGAAAGAAAAACAGAGACGCCCTGGTGCTCCGGCATCTCCGGAACAGGTCGATACCAGGCTTCTTAATGCTCGTGGGCTTTGTTAGGGATTTTCAGGAGATCCTGAAAGGAGACCTTCCAGAATCCGCACTGAGGCCTTTCCGGCCTTTTCCTCGGAGAGTTCCTCCATGGTTCCAAAGCCCAGGGCCCGGGTCGTACAGGTATGCACACAGGCAGGCTCCATACCGTTCTCCACTCTCTCGAAACAGCGGTTGCACTTGCTCATCTTTCCCTCTTCGGGAAATTGCGGTGCCCCAAAGGGACAGACCTGGACACAACTGTGGCACCCAATGCAAAATTCTTCATTGACATCGATACTGCCATCCTCCCGGGTCCTGAAGATGGCGTTTGTGGGGCAGGCCATGCTGCACGGTGCGTCCCCGCAGTGTTGACATGCCAGGGATACAAAGGATATTTTGGCAGCAGGATAATGCCCCTGCTCCAGTTTTGTGACATGTCTGAAGGAGACCCCGTCATCGCCGGGAAGATCATTCTGGTCCATGCAGGCCACCACACAGGCCATGCAACCGCTGCATCGAGAAACATCAAATGAGAAGCAAAATTGGGTCACTGTATTATCCTCGTTTTTTATAAATCCCCCCGTACCCCCCTTTACAAAAGGGGGGCGAGGGATGAACCTTAATTCGCTTTCTTTACCTGACAGAGCAGGGATTTAAAACCCGGATACCCTGAAATGGGGTCCAGGTAATCCGGGTCAATCAGGAGATTGGCATCGGCCTCGGGCCATGCATGGTAGAAGTTGATCACCCCCGGGGGAACAATCTCCGTCACATGGGCCCGCACCTTCAGGGAATTGCGCTTTGTCGCCAGGGTGATCCAATCGCCTTCCTCAACGGCCCGCTTATCCGCATCTACGGGATTAATATCCAGGAACGGGTCAGGCTGAAGCCCCCGGGTCTGGCCCAGCCTAAAAGTCCTGGAATGCTGATACATGGGGAGCCGTGCACCGGTTGTCAAAATCAGGGGGAACTTCCGGGCCTCCCTGGACTCGGGGCCCAGTTTCGGCTCCTGAAAGGTTGGAAGCGGGTCCAGCCCCGCCTCCTCCAGTATCGTGGAAGTGAATTCCATCTTTCCCGACGGCGTATCAAAACCTTTTTTTTCATATTTCCTGTATGGAGGCATTTTCACATTCGGGACGGAATAACCTCCGGGATGCTTTTTCAGTTTTGCCACGGACAGATTGGCCGGTTCCAGGATCCAGTCCGTACATGCCTCGTACCCTTCCCTCATGAGTTTGTCCCTGGGTGCCAGTTTCTTTGCCAGATCAAAGATAATATCCGCATCGGAGCGTGATTCCCAAAGGGGTTCGATAACGGGCTGGGTCCATGTGACATAATTTTGGGGATATACCTTGAGTTCGCTGCGCTCAAAGGAAGAACAGGCAGGCAGCACGATATCCGCAAGCCTGGCCGTATCCGTCATGAAGAGATCCACATCCACGAGGAAATCCAGCTTTTTCAGGCTCTCCGTCATGAAATCAGAACCCGGCCACATACTGGCCCTCATACCAAAGGCAAGCATGGCGCGAACGGGATAGGGCCGTTTGCTCCTTATTTGAAAAGGGATATGCATGGCCTGGGCTTCCGGGGCCAGGCGGCTCCAGACAGGATATTGGTCCTGCCCTATGCGGGGGGCCATTTTGTTCCAGGGTCGGGACTGCTCAAACTCCACCTGCCGGGTCTTCACACCACTGGGGACATAGACCCAGGAAGGCGGCACCATGTAGTTCCCCCCCGGTTGATCAAAGTTCCCGGTGAGGCCTACCAGGGCAGTGAGGGCGCGATGGTTCTGTACGCCGTTGGTGTGGTGTACCGTTGGACTGGCGCTGGTCATCAAGGCTGCAGGTTTGGCGTCGGCATAAAGTCTCGCCGCTTGAAGGATCAACCTTGCAGGGACGCCGGTGATTTTTTCCGTCAACCTGGGGGTAAATTTTTTGACATAGGCCCTGTATTCCTCAAAGCCGAGGGTCCATTTTTCCACAAAATCCCGGGCATAGAGGTCTTCATCGATGATGACATGGGCAAGCCCCAGGGCCAGGGCACCGGATGTTCCCGGCCTCATACGAAGATGGATGTCCGCATGGGCCGTCATGGGTGTGATGAGGGGACCCACTTCTATGATCTTCATTCCCCTGTCCCGGGCATCCAGCAGGCCCCTGATCACGGCGGTGTTGGAATAGAAGGGATTTCGGCTCCACACCATGAGACAATTGGTATTCTTGATGTCGGGGACACCAAAACCACCGTAGTTGAGCTTTGTGGCCACAACCGTTGCATAATGGCAGGTGCTGGACTCCGTGGCGTAGTTTGGAGAGCCGAAGCTGTGGGCCAAACGCTTGAGAAAGGGTCTCATCCATTTGGTGTAGCCGGTAAAGAAGGCCACTGATTCGGGACCCGTTTCTTTCTTGATCTTCAGAATGCGTTCGGCAATGGTCCCCAGGGCGTCATCCCATGAGATCGGTTCGAACTCGTCTGAACCCCTCTTGCCCCTTCGAACCAGGGGCGTTCGAATACGATCCTTGTGGTAGATATACTGTCTGTTGGCCGAACCCTTTGAGCAGAGGGTCCCTTCACTGTGGGGATGCTCTTTATTCCCTTCAACCTTTATGATGACCCCGTCTTTGACATAGGCATTGATGCCGCAGTGGGTCAGGGGATTACAGATGGAACAGACTGTTTTCCTGATCTCTATTCCCGTATCCTCTCCGGGTATCTTTCCTTTTACCATGTTCTCAAAATCTAGGCTTCCTTCCATATTTC
>JAFDIX010001009.1 GCA_019307805.1 Deltaproteobacteria bacterium
TTCCGACAGCCTCCTAGGCGGGCTGGTGCTCTTTCCGCAAGAGGTCCATGACCGTCTTCACGGGATTGAAGGTGATGATCGGGACCTCCACAAAGACCGTGTTCCAGTGGGCCATGGCACCGTTCCAGAGCCCGGGGAGTTCCAGGGCCTTGAGTTCCCTGCCGTCCTTTGACTTGACCGATATGAACCCGGTGAGGGGGTCCACATAGTTTCTCAGATCAAAGGGCTTCCCCCTGTAGTCACGCACCCCGCAGACCAGGTCCACGGGGTTAAAGTGAGTGGAAGATCCCCAGATTGCCTTTTGCCCGGGGGACTCCATATCCACTTGAGACGATTCCACAATCTGCCGGCTCAGGGTGCCGTCCTGCTGTTCCACCCAGAAGGGACCCCCTCCGGGTTCTCCCACATTCCTGACCATACCGCACACCCTCAGGGGCCTGTTCATGGCGGAGATGAGAAACGGTATCTTTTCATCTTCGGTCAGTTCGTGCCTGCCGGCCGGCGGAATGCGGTTAAGTTCATCCCTGACAAACCGGAGCATCTTTTCCAGCTCTCCTTGATCAGGCGGAGGGCCTGATAAATGTTCGAGATATTCAAAAATGCGGTCCTGCAATTCTATGAGACAGCCACCCAGGGCCTTTTTCCAGGTGGTGGTATCCTCCTTGAGACGATCCGGAACCACATTGTCGATGTTTTTGATAAAAACAATGTCCCCCCGGAGGTCATTGAGATTCTCCAGAAGGGCCCCGTGTCCCCCGGGTCTGAAAAGGAGATCACCGTCACTGTCACGAAAGGGCGCGTTGTCCATGTCCACGGCAATCGTATCGGTCGAAGGCTTTTGCAGGGAGTAGGTGACATCGTGTCGAATGCCTGAAACATGGTAGCGGCTGATGGCTTTCGCGACGTGTTCCTGAATCCCGGACAGGTGTTCCGGGGAAACCGTAAAATGTATGACGGCCCGTCCGTCCCGGTCACCGGCATAACGGGCTGCCTCCTCCAGGTGTTCCTCGACAGGTGTGCGAAGGTGGTCAGGATAGCGATGAAAGGGGATAAGCCCCTTGGGACACTGGGCCAGGTCGAGCCCATTGGAAGTCAGGGTATACTCCAGAATCTGCTTGAATTCCCCCTTTTCCAAAAGCCCCTCGACATCAAGACCGGCCCTTTCCATGACCGACGTGAGTGGTCCGTGGAAGGCAAAGGATCTGAGATGCCTCATGAACTCCAGCAGGGTGCTGTTGTCTTTAACCCCTTTTTGGGCCCCGACCCTAACCTCCGGCTCCGGAATGGGGCCGGGGCGGCCGAGAAAGGAGAGCAGTGCCTTGAACATTCTGCTGGCAGCGCCTGAGGCAGGCACAAATTTTATGGTTCTCCCATGGGCAGCCGCCTGGTCGCGTACCAGTACGGCGTGGGGAAATCCCTTTATGAAGACCTCAATTTGAGCGAGAACGTCTTCCGGGGTCTTTCCCCTTTCTTGAATCTGTACGATATCCTTTTCACTGAACAGGGAAAGGGGCATCTTCTGGCTCTCCTCTTTGACAGGCGCGACTTCCATGCATCACCATCACCGGGGGAAAGTGGATGAGGTGAAGGATAGGGGAGATTGTTTTTGGTGTCAATGCCTTAGCCCCGTACGGCCTGTCGAATGGCAGATGGCATCTTGATGGTGTATCATGGAAGAGAAAAGCCCTTGTCACATCCCGTCATATGATATAATGATAAACGGTTAATTTGGTTATAAAAACCTGCTCCTTAGGGCCTTGCCCGCCAAGTATAAGGGAAAGTGAACCATGACAGAATTCGATAATGATTCGGAACCCTTGTTTCCCAGGGAAAGCCCCCGTGTCTACTCGGTCAGCAGCCTCACGGAACAGATCAAAGACCTCCTGGAGGGGAATTTCGAGTTCATCTGGATAGAGGGGGAGATCTCCAATTTCAGGGCGCCGACCTCCGGGCACTACTATATGGTGCTCAAGGATGAAAAGGCACAGATCAGGGCGGTCATGTTCCGTCCCCAATCCCGGTATCTCAAGTTCACCCCTGAGGATGGCATGATGGTTGTGGCCCAGGGTCGAATCGGTGTCTATCAGCCCCGGGGGGAATATCAGGTCATTCTGGATTACCTGGAACCTCTGGGCGTGGGCGCCCTGGCCCTCGCCTTTGAGCAACTCAAGAAAAAGCTTGCCGCAGAAGGCCTTTTCGATGAAGCCGTCAAAAGGCCGCTTCCTTTCCTTCCCCAGCGGGTGGCGGTCATCACATCGCCGACAGGCGCAGCTGTCCGAGATTTTCTGAAGGTGATACAGAGACGATTTGCCAATATTGAGGTCATTGTGGTGCCGGTAAAGGTCCAGGGAGAGGAGGCCACAGGGGAGATCGTCAAGGCACTGGAAATCGTCAATGGTTCGCTGGATGTGGATGTCATTGTCCTGACCAGGGGAGGGGGTTCTCTGGAAGACCTCTGGGCCTTCAATCGGGAAGAACTGGCCTATGCTATTCGGGCCTCGAAAATCCCGGTAGTCTCTGCAGTGGGCCATGAAATCGACACCACCATCTCTGATCTTGCGGCAGATCTGAG
>JAFDIX010000353.1 GCA_019307805.1 Deltaproteobacteria bacterium
CAACCAATAGATGTGGCTCGTGCGTGCCTGTTTTTTGCCAGTTCCCTGTCCGAGTACGTGACCGGCGAGGTGATGGACGTAAATGGTGGCATGCACATCGACTGATAGGTCAAGACGTAATAATACTATGCGGAATCAGGCCATCCGAATTATAGGTGCCCGCCAAAACAATCTAAAAAACCTGAATTTGAAAATTCCCCTGAACCATATCACTGTGGTCACGGGGGTAAGTGGGTCGGGAAAGTCATCTCTTGCCTTTGACACCCTCTATGCCGAGGGCCAGCGTCGGTATGTCGAAACCTTTTCACCCTATGCCAGGCAGTTCATGGAGCGCATGGATCGACCCGAGGTGAAGCGGATTGAAAATATCCCTCCCGCCATTGCCATTGACCGAAAGGACCCTGTCCGCACCTCCCGTTCCACAGTGGGCACCATGACCGAAGTCACTGACTATGTTAAACTGCTCTATGCCCGTCTTGGGCAACTCCATTGCCGGGGATGCGGCAAACCGGTGCATGCTGAAACCCCGACGGATGTGTGGAAGGCCCTGAAGGATTTCCCTAAGGAATCAGAGTTGGTGATTACCTTCCCCGCTTCCACAAAGGAGACCACCCCTGATCAGTTGCAAAGGGAATTGGGGCACATTGGGTTTGCCCGCTTCTTTATGGCCGGCAAAATTAGATTTTTGGATGACTGGCAGCCGGGAAATGACACGGGAGAACTCCATGTTGTGGCAGACCGGGTCCTGTTGCAATCCACTAATCGTAAGCGGGTTATAGATTCCCTTGAACAGGCCTTCCGGTTTGGATGTGGCAGGGTTGATGTGTGGATCCAGCCAAACCGACACCTCTCATTCAGCAATCGTCTTGAATGCGCTGAGTGCGGAATTTCTTACAGCACACCGCTTCCCAACCTCTTTTCCTTTAATAGCCCGGTAGGGGCCTGTGACACCTGCCGTGGGTTTGGAAGGACTATTGATATTGATCTGGACCTCATTATCCCGGATCCCACGCTCTCCCTTGAGGAGGGGGCTATTAAACCCTGGGGAGACCGGGAAGTTGGCCGCATGGAATTTATTGACCTGATGGCATTCTGCCGGCGCAAAAAGATACCCATTAATTTACCCTTTCAGCGCCTGCCAAAATCCCGACAAAAGGCCATTATCGAAGGAACCGTAAATTATTATGGTGTGCGGGGCTTCTTCAGATGGCTGGAGACCAGGACCTATAAAATGCATGTAAGGGTCTATCTTTCCCGTTATCGAAGTTACATGGTCTGTCCGGATTGCAGCGGCACACGGTTCAAAGAAGAGGTCCTTCTCTATCGCCTGGGTGGCCTCAATATTGGCCGGCTTTACGCCATGAGTATTAACAGGGCGAGTGATTTTTTTGAGACCCTCCATGTGCCACCCGGAGATAAAGCCGGCCTGCTCATACTGAATGAGGTCCGAAATCGACTCAGATACCTCCAGGATGTTGGTCTGGGCTATATCACACTGGATCGGCAGTCACGCACACTTTCAGGAGGTGAGGTGCAACGCGTGGCCCTTACCTCGGCACTGGGTTCTTCCCTTGTCAATACCCTCTATATCCTGGATGAGCCGAGTATCGGTCTTCACCCGCGTGACAGCCATCGCCTCATTCGTATCTTGAGGAACCTCAAAGACCTCCAGAACACTGTGGTCGTGGTGGAACATGACCCTGAGATTATCACCCAAAGTGATTTCATCCTGGATCTGGGACCAGGGGCGGGAGCACAGGGCGGCAGGGTCATGTACTTCGGACCTACAGCAGGTATAAATGGCTCCCTAACGGGCCAGTATCTGAAGGGTAAACAAGTTATTCCCATCCCTAAGAAGCGACGCAGGCCTAAAAAAGGGCAATGGCTGACAATTGAGGATGCTGCTGAACACAACCTAAAAAATGTAGATATCAGGATACCATTGGGACTCTTCTCGTGCCTCACCGGTGTTTCAGGTTCGGGAAAATCGACCCTGGCCGAGGAGATCCTTTATAAGGGGATTAAAAGGGAAAAGGGTGACCCTCATGGCAGGCCAGGTCTTTATAGGGCCATTAAAGGCTTAGAAAAAATTGATGACGTGGTGCTTGTGGACCAAAAACCTATTGGCCGAACCCCCCGCGCCAATCCGCTCACCTATACAAAGGCGATGGGCCCTATCCGAAATCTGATGGCCGGTACGGATTTGGCCATCGCAAAGAATTTTGGGCCCGGCCATTTCTCGTTTAACGTGGGACTGGGTCGATGCGAGACCTGCAAGGGTGAAGGGTTTGAGAAGGTAGAGATGCAGTTTCTCTCGGACGTGTTCATCACCTGCCCGGATTGTGCTGGAAAACGATTTAAAAAAGAGATACTGGAAGTCCATTACAGGGATAAGAACATAAACCATATCCTTTCCATGACCGTTGATCAGGCCATCCTGTTTTTTAAGGACCAATCAAAAGTGATTGCCGCCCTTGAGCCTCTGGTCGATGTGGGCTTAGGGTACATGCGCCTTGGTCAACCCATAAACACCCTCTCAGGGGGGGAGGCCCAGCGCCTCAAGCTTTCGCGGTATCTGGGAACTGCTAATAGCCTGCCTCTACTCTTCATCTTTGATGAGCCGACCACCGGCCTCCACTTTGACGATGTCAAAAGGCTCCTAACCTCACTCCAGAGGCTGGTAACTCAGGGGCACACTGTGCTGGTGATCGAGCATAACATGGATGTGGTCAAGGCCGCAGACTGGGTGATCGACCTGGGTCCTGAAGGTGGGGATGCCGGGGGTAGGGTGGTGGTTGCCGGAGCGCCGGAAAAATTGGCCGGGTGCCTTGGTTCCCACACCGGTATGTTCTTGAAAAAATATCTGGCCGGCCCCAGCCGTTTAAAGCCTGCCGGGCCATCACAAAAAGCCATTCCCGAACGGACTTCAGTGATTCCCTCCGAAATAGTGGTCAGCGGCGCCAGGGAGCACAACCTCAAGGACCTGAATCTTTCCATTCCCCGCCAAAAGCTTGTTGTCATAACCGGTGTGTCTGGTTCGGGAAAATCAACGCTTGCCTTCGATATACTCTTTGCGGAGGGACAACGCCGTTATCTGGAAAGTCTTGCCCCGTACGTTCGACAATATGTGAGGGTCCTTGAGCGTCCCGATGTGGACGCTGTTTCGGGCCTCCCGCCCACAGTGGCCATCCAACAACGTATAAGCCATGCCAGCCGGCGTTCCACTGTAGCTACCCTTACCGAGATCTATCATTTCCTGAGGCTCCTGTTCAGCAAGTTAGGCTCACAGCACTGTCCCGGGTGCGATCGCAGGTTAACAACCCGGACCCGGGAAGAAATTGTGGACCGGATTCGAGATAGATATATGCGGCACAGGGCCACTCTTTTGGCCCCAAAGATAGCCGGCCGCAAGGGCTTTCACAAGGAACTTCTGGCCCAAGCCCTTCGCAGGGGTTACAAGAAGGCCCGCATTGACGGTGTCTTAACCTCTCTTAAAGAAAACATGTCCCTGAGCCGCTATCATGAACATACAATTGAGTTGGTGGTGGGAAGGATTCCGGACGCCGAACTCAACCAGTTGGTATACCAGGCCCTTGAAGAAGGGGGCGGGAGCCTGATGGTCGTTGACGGTAGAGGGCGGGAAGAGGTATTCAGCCTTCGAGGGATATGCATTTTCTGCGGCATTGGCCTGCAGGACCTGGATCCTCGTCTCTTTTCTTTTAACAGCAAACATGGGGCGTGCCCTGTTTGTGACGGATTGGGCCAGATAGGCGATATGGATGATGATAAACAGAGGATCTGTCCCCAATGTGGCGGCAGCCGCTTGAAACCCCAGGCCCTGGCCGTTAAAATCGATGATTATTCCATCTGGGATCTGGTTCAACACCCGGCTGCCCGTATCTATAAGATACTCAAAGGACTGTCCCTTACCCGAGATAAAGCCCTCATTGCAAGGCCCATTATGGCTGAGCTCCTCACACGCCTATCCTTTCTGAACCGGCTTGGTCTATCTTACCTGTCATTGAGTCGAAGCGGCGACACCATCTCAGGCGGCGAGGCACAACGGGTACGCCTTGCAGCACAGCTTGGGTCCAATCTGACCGGGGTATGTTATATCCTGGATGAACCTACCATCGGACTCCATGCCAGGGACAACCGGATGCTCCTTGACGTCCTCCAAGAGCTCAAAAAGAGAGGCAACTCGATCCTGGTGGTAGAGCATGATGAGGAAACCATCCGTAAGGCAGACCACATCATTGATCTTGGGCCGGGGGCAGGCCATGAAGGCGGTCAGGTGGTGGCTTCCGGGAAACTTTCTGATCTCAAAAAGGTCTCCACCTCGATTACAGGCGCCTCTTTTAATGGACGCCCGCATATAATCAGTTCCCG
>JAFDIX010000354.1 GCA_019307805.1 Deltaproteobacteria bacterium
TGGAAGGGCAACGGAAAAGCTGGAGGCCCTTATCCAGTTCACCAAGGACTGCAAGCCTTTTGTCCGGAAAGAACTATAATCGGTTTTTTTATTGAAAACCTGGTCCTCTGGGCCGGGATCTTTACTCCATACAGAGAAAAACATTTCAGAACAGGAAATATCATGCATTCGATTCTTTCAAAGATCCTGGAACAGAAAAAAGAAGAGGTGGGGAAACTCTATGAAAGCGGTGTGCAGGCGGTTGAAGGGCAGCCCCCGAATTCAGGTCGGGATTTCAAGGGAGCCCTATCCAGTGAAGGACGCGTGTCCCTGATTGCGGAAATAAAATATGCTTCCCCCTCGGCGGGGGTGATCCGTGAAGAGGTTGATACCGTCACCATCGGCCGCACCTATGAGAAGGCCGGGGCATCGGCGATATCACTGGTCACAGACCGTCTGTTTTTTAGGGGGCGTTCAGCGGATCTTCCTATACTCAAAGGGGCCGTGACCCTCCCCATCCTGCGTAAGGAATTCATCATCGACAGGATCCAGGTGACGGAGTCCTGTCTTCTTGGGGCGGATGCCGTTCTCCTGATTGCCGCTGCCCTGTCCCGGGATGTACTGGAAGCGTTGATCACCTTCTCCAGTTCCCTGGGCATGGCTGCAATCACAGAGGTGCATGACAGGGAGGACCTTGAAAAGGCCAAGGACTGCAGGGCCGAGATCATAGGCATCAATAACCGGAATCTGAAGACCTTTGAGGTCAGTGTGGATAATACCCTGGCCCTGGTGCCCCATGTGCCCGAGGGATGCATCATCGTCAGTGAGAGCGGCATTCAGGGTGGCGAAGATGTCTCCCGGCTGAAAGGGGCCGGAATAGATGCGATTCTGGTGGGCACCGGACTCATGAAGAGCAGGGATATGGACCAAAGCACAAGGGAACTGGTTCAGGACTGTAACAGGGGGGGCGGTTAAACCGTGGTCAAGGTCAAAATCTGCGGGATCACAAATACGGATGATGCTGTTATGGCTGTGGATATGGGAGCGGACGCCCTTGGTTTCATTTTTGCCGAGAGCCCCAGGCAGGTCAGCCCTGAAACAGCACGGCATATCATTCAAAACCTTCCTCCATTTGTAAGGACGGTGGGCGTTTTTGTGGATGAAGACCGGGTCAGCATCAGGGATATTATGGGCTTTTGCCGCCTTGACATGGTCCAGCTCCATGGGAGTGAGTCCCCCGCATTCTGTGGAGAATTCACACCCCGTGCGGTCAAGGCCTTTCGCCTGAAGGACGCCTCCAGCCTCTCGTCCATGGAATCCTACAGGGGATATGTCAGGGCCTTTCTCCTGGATACCTACCAGGAGGGGATCGCCGGGGGTACGGGAGCGACTTTTGACTGGGCCCTGGCCCGTAAAACCAGGGACTTCGGGATGCCGGTCATTCTGTCGGGAGGACTTGGACCTTCCAATATCCGCCAGGCCGTCACCACGGTGCAGCCCTATGCCGTGGACGTGAACAGCGGGATCGAGAAGGAGCCCGGAAAGAAAGACCCTGCCCTCATGAAAGCCTTGATGGGGCAGATCAATAGTATGAACAGGAGAATGATTGACGAATGAAGAATCGCGGATACTACGGTGCATTTGGAGGGGCATTTCTACCGGAGATACTGGTTGCCACCTTTGAGGAACTGGTAAAGGCCTTTGAAGAGGCGCGCCAAGATCCCGGCTTCCGGCGGGAGTTTGAAGAGATCATGACCAACTATTGCGGTCGACCCACGCCACTCACCTTTGCTGAAAATCTTACCAAACACTTTGGGGGGCCCCGCATCTATATCAAGAGAGAAGATCTCAACCATACCGGTGCCCATAAAGCGAACAATGTCATGGGCCAGGGCCTTCTGGTAAAGCGCATGGGGAAATCGCGGGTCATTGCAGAGACCGGGGCCGGGCAGCATGGCGTTGCCACGGCCACCATGGCGGCCAAATTCGGCTTCCAATGTACCATTTACATGGGAGAAAAAGACGTGGATCGCCAACGACCCAATGTCTTCTGGATGGAGCGACTGGGTGCGGATGTGGTCCCTGTTCGAGATGGAAGCCGGATATTGAAGGATGCCATCAATGAGGCCTTTCGGGACTGGGTCGGCCACATGGAGGATACCCATTATGTCCTGGGGACGGCTTGCGGTCCCCATCCCTACCCGGAGATGGTCTCCTATTTCCAGTCCATCATCGGCATGGAGGCTCGAAACCAGATCATGGAACAGGAGGGGAGACTCCCGACCCGGGTTTTTGCATGCGCAGGGGGCGGATCCAACGCACTGGGTGTTTTCAGTGGATTCCCCGATGATTCAATAGAACGCGTTGCCGTGGAGGCCGGGGGAAAGGGCCTGGAGAGCGGCCGTCATGCAGCGCGCATTGCCTCGAAGGATGGAAACATCGGCGTCGCCCAGGGATACAAGTCCTATTTTCTGCAGGACAGTGACGGCCAGATGCGGGAGACACACAGTGTGGCTGCGGGATTGGATTATGTGGGGGTCTCACCCATTCTGGCGGCTATGGCAAAGGAAGGAAGGGTGAGATTCGAGGCGGCAACAGACCGTGAGGTCCTGGAGGCCCTCACCCTCACCATGAACAAGGAAGGGGTTATTCCCGCGCTTGAGTCGGCCCACGCCTTTGCCCAGGCATTCAAGGAGGCCCCGGATTTGTCAGGGGAGGATATCCTCTTGATCAATCAGTCCGGCAGGGGGGACAAGGACATCTTCACCATTGCCGACGCTTACAATGACTCGGCATGGGGCGATTTCATACGAGAGAGGGCGGATCATTATGGCGCTTGAGGACTATATCAGGGAAAAACGGGAAGACAGGGATATCCTGCTCATGACCCACATTGTCCTGGGGTATCCTTCCATGGAGGATAGTCTGAAGATGATCGAGGTGATGGTCCGGGCAGGGGTTGATGTTATGGAGTTACAGATTCCCTTTTCAGAACCCATTGCCGACGGGCCCACCATCCTTCAAGCCAATCAGAGGGCACTGGAGAAGGGGGTCAGTGTCCAGGCCTGCATGGATCTGGCCCAGAGGGCTGCAGAGGACTTTGACATCCCCTTTTTGATTATGACCTACTACAATATTCTTTTCGCCTACGGCATAGGGCCTTTTGCCGCGGCCATGGAAAGAGGGAACCTGCAGGGTGCCATTATTGCGGATCTTCCTCCGGAAGAGGGCCGCGAATACCTCAGGGCCATGGAGGAACACCACCTTGCCCCTGTCTTTATTTTCTCCCCAAAGACCCCATACAGCCGAATGCAGTACATTGCCTCCCATTCCCGGGGATTTGTCTATTGTGCTGCCCGCAAGGGTGTCACGGGAACACAAACAAGCTTTTCAGAAGACCTGGAGGACTATCTAAAACAGTGCCGAAAGGCGACCCCCCTTCCCCTGGCAGTGGGGTTCGGCGTGCAGACCAGGGCGGATATTCAATTCCTCAAAGGCAGGGCGGATATGGCTGTGGTAGGGACCCAAACGCTTCGGGTCATGGAAGAGAAGGGAATCGATGCGGTGGGGGATTTTATTAGAGACCTCAGGGAATAAAGTCGCTGACCCAATTTATCTAATAATGCCCATCAAAATGACTTCTGGAATGATTGCTGAGAGTCCAGAATGAGTGAATGATTCGATCTTTAAAAACCCGTTCGATAAGGTGGCCTTGACCTCTCGGAAGCCAGTCTTCTGTATCTGGTCTCTCAACTAGTCGCGCCCAAACGGGCAGCTCAGCCGGGCAAGAACGCCACGATGGTTCCCACAGCCAGGAGCAGACCTGCCACTTTCCGCTTCGTGAACCGTTCTCCCATCCAGAGGGTCACCATCAGGGCGCTCACTACGAAGCTGAGTTGCCCGATGGGCGTCACCACACTAGCCTCCCCTATTTTGAGGGCCGCCAGCAGAGCGATAAGTCCCATGGAGAGACTTAAACTCGCCACGAAGCCATGGGCCCACCCCTGGCGGGAGAAACGCGGACCTCCCTGGGTGAGGCGGGCGTATATGAAGGCAACCGTTATGAAACACATCCCCTGGCTGTGCAGAAACATTGCAGGTGCCACACCACCCGACACGCCAAGCTTGTAGATGATGTTGAGAAGACCCACAGAGGTCATTGCTGCAAGTGCCCACAGAATGGAGGTCGTCCGATCCCTGGGGATAGCCTTTGAGCCGAAACGGAATTCCGAGAGGAAGAAGATCGAGGCGGCCGCCAGCAGAAACCCGATCCCTTTGCGAATCGTCATCTGTTCTCCCAGAAATAGAATGGCCACCAGGGCTGTGATGACGAAACTGATCCGATAGATCGGGGTACTCACGCTCGCCTCTCCCAGGCTGACACTCCGCATAAAGGCCCAAATTGGGCCGAGAAATAAAAGGGGACTCCATATGTAGGTGCCTTCTAAATAGGACCAAAGGGTCACAATGGGGACGAAGAAGCAGGCCTGTGAACAGGTCATGGTGCCTGCTGAAACACCCTTGCGGACCGCTTTTGAATAAACAAAGTCATAGATGCCAATCAGCACCATAGAGAGCAACGCAAAAAGGATATAAGATGGGATCATTCTGTCTCCTTTAATGCTAAGAATATTACATGGAGGAGATTATGAAAAAGAATTTGATTTTGGGTTTGATTTTCGTCCTAGCATTGAGTCTGTGTTTTGGATTGTCAAGCACATCGTTCGCAGAAGAAAAGAAAAAGAATTTTCGATTTGAGCCGACCAAGTTTGCCGCAAAAACTGCAGGAGTTGACGTTCAATTTGTAGTCTTTGCGTTGGACCCTGGTGCGATGTTCAAAGATTTCAAGGTTGGACAAAACGAGTATCTCATCGTCACAAAAGGTGAGTTCGTATATACGTACGGAGGGAAAACAATGACTAAAAAAGTAGGTGACAATTGGTATCACCCTGCTGGCACTATCCTAACCGTCACCAATAAAGGCAACGATGAATCAATCCTTCTGGCAATTCAAGGTGTTCCCGACAAGAGATAATCCCTAGAGCGCCCTCATGACCAATAAGCGCTCTGCTTCTTTGTGGTCATGATGAGGATGCTGCCATACCTTTGTCCTGCAGCTGCTACTTTGAATCTGTATAATCAATTTTGCCGTCCGGCAACATATACAGGATCAGAGCTTCCCCATTCGTTACCGTTGGGTAGTGTCCCGATCCTGTTTCAAAAACGCACCAGCCGCGAGACGTACCATCAAATTGGGCTTCCGGAGTGATCGGCATTACCATACAGACCTCTCCGCCAGGATGGCTATGATGAGATCCCACTAAATCGGTCAAGTCCACTACGTCGACGCTTAGTCCTCCTGTCTCTTCGCATGGTTCAATAACACGGCCCCAACGCACACCCACATCGCCGTTTGCACACATCCATCCATCCGCGATCGCTTCGTGGCATGCTTTCTCAATCGTATCGAACGCTTCATCCCCAGGCGGGAAGCGGGAGGTTAGTTTCTCGGCAAGTTTAGCGTCTATCGCCATACTTGAGACAAGATCGGTCACGGGTTTAAGCAAAGCTTTAAATTCACTGATTCTCATAATTTAGCCTCCAG
>JAFDIX010000355.1 GCA_019307805.1 Deltaproteobacteria bacterium
GGTAACCAAATAATAATACGGGAGTCACAGCGTGGAGAAAGAAGAGTTCACGTGTGTAGGACATTCGGTACCCAAGGTGGATGCACTGGACAAGGTCCTGGGCAGGGCAGTCTACTCGGAGGATATGAAATTTCCCAACATGCTGTACGGCAAAGTACTGCGGGCTGGGATCCCCCATGCAATGATCGAATCGATCGATACAACGGTGGCCCGGGCCATGGAAGGCGTTGCCTGTGTGTTAACGTCCAATGATATTCCTGGGAAAAATCTTTTCGGCATTGCATTTCAGGACCAGTGGGCCCTCGCCGAAAAAAAGGTGCGGTATATCGGAGAACCGGTAGCACTGGTGGCGGCAGAAAGTGAAGAGATTGCAAGGGATGCGGCCAAGGCCGTCAAGGTGACCTATAAAGAGCTGCCTGTAGTGACGAATCCCCATGAGGGCCTGACTGAAAAGGCACCCAGGGTCCATGAAAAGGGGAATCTCATCCTCCACAGCAAGACCCGAAAAGGCAATGTGGAAGAAGGGTTCCGGCAGGCACACGTCATCGTGGAAGATACCTACAAGACCCACGTCCAGGATCACGCCTACCTGGAGACCGAATCGGGCGTCGGGAAGTTAGACGAGCACGGCAACCTGGTCGTCTGGTCGGCCAACCAGTGCCCCTTTAGGGATCGCAGGCAAATGGCCGTAGTCCTGGGACTGAGAGAAAACCAGATCAGGGTCATTCGGGCGACGACCGGGGGCGCCTTTGGGGGAAAAGATGATGTGACCGTGGAGATTCACATCGGCCTCATGGTGCTGGCCACGGGAAGGCCTGTCCGTCTCGTATTGGACCGGGAGGAGAGTTTCCAGTCCCAGACCAAGCGCCATGCCATCGAGATGTGGACCCGCTGGGGAGCCACCCGGGAAGGGAAGCTCTGTGCCATGGAGGGGAAGGTCTTTGGGGACACAGGGGCCTATGCAGGACTGGGACCCTTTGTAGTCAAGAAATGCGGCATCCATCTTTCAGGCCCCTACTATATCCCCAATGTGAAGGTGGACTCCTATTCCGTTTACACCAACAACATCATGGCAAGCGCCATGCGTGGTTTCGGGGTCCTGCAGTCGGCTGTGGCCCACGAGGCCCAAATGGATGAACTGGCCGGAAGGCTCCATATCAATCCCTTGCAGTTTCGCCTGATGAATGCCCTGGATAACGGCCTGTCCACTGCCACCGGACAGGAGTTTAAAGCGGGTGTGGGTATCAAGGCAACCCTCGAGAAACTGAAGGAGGTTGTCACGAAAGACCCTTCGCTTCAAAGTTACTGGAAGGAGTCACTATGAAAAAACGGGGCCTCGGTGTCGGCTGCATGTTCTACGGGATCGGGTATGGATTTTCCAGACAGGATATCGCAGCCGCGACCATTGAGATCTGTGAGGACGGTTCGGTCATCGTACGATCGGGCGAAGTGGATTACGGTCAAGGCTCGGACACGATCTTCTGCCAGATAGTGGCAGAGGAACTGGGCATTCCCTATGACAGCATCCAGCTCATCACGGCCGACACCTTCACCACCCCCAATGCCGGCCCCACATCAGCCAGCCGTGTGACCTATGTCACGGGAAACGCCATGCTCAAGGCGGCAAGGGCCGTAAAGAAGACCATGCAGTCGGTCGCAGAGGATATCCTCCAAGAGAGGGATCTTCTCTTTGTAGACGGGGAAATCCATTCCGAATATCCGGACAAACAGATCTCCTTTCGTGATTTGGCCAAAGAGTGCCATCTACGGGGACTCAAGATCGTGGAGACCGCATGGCAGGACATCACCACCAAGGATGTGGATCCGGAAACCGGCCAGGGAGATGCCTACGCCACATACGGATGGGCCAGTCAACTGGCGGAGGTGGAAGTGGACATGGAAACCGGGAGGGTTGAGGTGTTGCGTATCATTGCGGCCCATGATGTGGGAAAAGCCATCAACCCGAGCAATGTGGAAGGACAGATTGAAGGCGGCGTCCTTCAAGGAATGGGCTACGCCCTCACCGAGGAGATCGTGCAGGAAGGCGGGTATCTCAAAACAGGGTCCCTGGGGGAATACATGATGCCCACAAGCATGGACGCCCCTCAAATCGATTCCCATATCGTGGAGGTCCCTGACCCGACGGGACCTCACGGTGCCAAGGGCGTGGGGGAACCGGCCCTGATTCCCACGGCCCCCGCCATACTGAATGCCATCGCCAACGCCCTGGATATCCGGGTAACCGAACTTCCTGCAAATCCGGAAAACATCAAACGACTGATACTGAAAAAGGGGATAGAGGAGAAACGGGCCTAAACCCTATTGGAGAAGCGAGATGCAAGATTTTCAATTTCACGCACCAGCAACGATTGAAGAAGCCCTGGATATATTGGCGGTAAAAGGGGATGGCTGTAAAGTGATCGCCGGGGGAACGGATGTCATTCCCGCACTACGGAATGAGGACATCCTTCCGGACAGTGTGCTGAATATTCTGGAGATCGAACCATTGCATGGTATCAAGGAAGAGGGGGATTTCCTTCGGGTAGGACCTGCTACCACCTTTACGGAAATTGCCCGATCCCAGGTCGCACAGACCTGGCTTCCCCTTCTGGTTGAAGCGGCCTCTTCTGTGGGAGGGCCGACCATCAGAAACCGGGGGACCATCGGAGGCAATATCTGTAATGGGTCTCCTGCGGCAGATGTCCTTCCGGCCCTTGTGGCCCTTGACGCTGAACTAGAACTTCAGTCCAAGGATGCGGGGACACGCATTCTCCCGGTCGCTGAGGCTATTCAGGCACCCTACAAAACGCGATTAAAGCCGAATGAGCTGTTAACGGCAATCCTTTTCAAAAAATTGCCCCCCGGAACCCGGTATGCCTATGAAAAACTGGCGAGCCGTAATGCCATGGCACGGGCATATATGAATATATCCATTGTTTTGAATCTGGATGAGGCGGGGACCCTTTCCGATGTGAGGATCGTCCCGGGCGCAATGGAGGCCGTCTCCAGGAGAATTGGCCCGGCAGAAACCATCCTCACAGGCAAAAGGCCGGATGATTCCCTCGTGGGGGAGGCCGCGGATGCCTTTGTGGATTATCTTGAAGGCGTGTGGATCCCTGATTATAAACTGCCCGTAGCGAGAAGTGTATTTATGCGGGTCTTGAGAAAGGCATTGAAGGTCGTATAAAGGAGAGCAATTGTGGCAGTCACAAAGGATCGAACCCCATTGAAAATGAAAGTGAACGGACAAGCGGTGGAAGTGGCTGTGAAACCTAGCTGGACACTCCTCCGGGTCCTCCGGGAAGAGCTCGGTCTCACAGGCACCAAGAAGGGCTGTGAGCAGGGAGATTGCGGTGCCTGCACGGTGATTTTGGACGGACAGGCGGTGAATGCCTGCCTCGTACTGGCCCTTCAGGCCCAGTCAAAGGAGATTGAGACCATTGAAGGACTGGGGAGTCCCGACCATCTTCATCCCCTCCAGGAGAGTTTTATCAAAAACGGGGCCGTGCAGTGCGGGTTTTGCACCCCCGGTATGCTCATGTCGGCCTCGGCCATGCTCAAAGAGAATCCCGGTGCAAGCCCTGATGAGATCAAGAGGGGGATATCCGGAAACCTGTGCCGCTGCACAGGCTACACAAAGATCGTGAAGGCGATCCAGGATGTCACCAAATAGGACCTTCAGATTTACAGGAAGTCATTATGATAGATAAAAACGTGCAACATACGGTCCTGTCCCACATTGACAAAAACCGGGATGAGATCATCCGGTTCCTCAAAAAACTGGTATGTTTTCCCAGCGTCACCGGTGATGAAGCGGAAATACAGAAGTTTATCGCCCAAAGATTGGAAGAGATGGCCCTTGAAGTAGATATGTGGGAACCGGACCACGAGGAATTGAAAAAACACCCGGCCTATGTGCCCGTGGAAGGGGATTACAAGGATCGTCCCAATGTGGTCGGCCTTTACAAGGGAAAAGGCGGTGGAAGGTCTCTGCTGTTCAACGGTCACGTGGATGTCATCCCGTCAGGACCCCTCAGCGCCTGGACTTCGGAACCATGGAACGGTGAAATAATTGAGAACCGCCTCTACGGCAGGGGATCATCGGACATGAAGAGCGGTCTGGTCGCCATGACCATGGCCCTGGATGCCCTGCTAAAGACCGGAATCACCCTCAAGGGGGATGTGATTCTGGAATACACCATGGACGAAGAACGCACTGGAAACGGCACCTTAGCCTGTGTCATAAAGGGTTACCAGGCCGATGCCGGCATCTGTTGTGAGACGAGCAGTCTTCACGTACAGCCCGGGTGCATAGGCAGGATCTGGTTCGAGATATCCGTGCAGGGAAAGCCTGCGGGGATCCAGAAAAGATTCGA